>JABHOU010000177.1 GCA_018695085.1 Opitutia bacterium
CCAATGCCAAGCTCGTCGAGGGCTTCCAACTTGAGGCTCAAGGGCCAAGACCGCCGAGTAAGATCCACGAAACCGGAATCACCTGGACCGCAGTAGTCAAGGGTACCCTCTGAATTGTAAGTCTGGGCGTGCAGAAAGTCACAAGGCTCCACCGGAATCGCCCGTATCGCAAAATAGGCGGCAAAGAAAGGGAGCGTACAAACCGCAAGACGAAGACTCGTAACCTTGGCGGAAGTTTTCGTGGACGAGTCGGCACCACTACTTTTCATTGCTCGACCCTCCTTTAAGTCGGGCTAGAAAGTCATCCGCCGACCAACCTTTTCCCGGCACCTGATAGACGACTTGTCGGCGACTATTCACGACGAGTGTGCGCATGGTGTGATCGAGAGTCGTGGGATCATCTCTTTTGCGACTGATACCGAACTGTCGGACAAGATCGTCGATCACGGACTTGGGCGCAGTGGCAAAGCGAAAGTTCGATTCGTCGATTCCGTAGGCAAGGGCATAAGTCTTGAGCACGCCGGGAACGTCATGTTCCGGATCGAGCGTAATGGAAAGAAACTGAACGTCGGGAAGGTTATTGGCGAAAACGAGGTTTTGCAATCGTCTCATACGATTGGTGGCTGCAGGACACATCTCCGCCACCGAGCAACGAGTGAAAATAAAGTTCAAGACGGTGCTCTTGCCGTCGAAAAAGTCGGTCGTGAGCAAGTCGCCGTCTTGATCGAAGAGAGCAAAAGGGGGAAGATATTCACCAATGGTGCGGATAGGATCGTCGCCACGACTCAACGTATCCCTCCTGAGCATACGATTTAGGTTGTCGACACGATTGCGAGAAGAGGGATCATCCGGCCAAATGCTCGACAAGCTCAAGATTCGGTTAATCGGATCGGGTCCCGGAGCTTTCTCAACCTTGGCTCGAAATACCTTGCCAGAAGACAGGTACCCGAAATCACCGGGTTCCACTTGAAATTCAATGGATTTCCCAAGAGCGAGTTCGGGAAACCCTAGCACTTGTCGACCAATCGTTTGCGGAATAGCAGTAATGCGACTGGCATTTCGATCTATGGACAAAACTTCAGCGCGAATCTCGCCCAAGCCAACGGATGATACTGGTGCGATTCCATCCTGATCCCCGCATGCGGCGAAGAAACACAGAGAAATGCTGTAGAAAAACAGAACTAGCCGATAAATTGAGATTCGAAACATGAATTCGTCGTAAAAAAAGGGAATGGCAATCGACTTGCGAAAAATTAAAATGTCATTAGATATGCTATTTGTCCAAAGCGAAATCACATTAGAAAACCTTAAGTGGAAAAAAAAGAAACCCAAACATAAATCGGTAATGCCAAACAGATAAATTATAAAAAATGTGCAACCTTGTTACCGATCGCCCAGACGCTTCATCTAATTGTTACTCCAGCGCTATTCCGAAACCCTTGAACAACTCGCCCAGAATGATCATTGAAAGAAATTCCGCTAGGTGAGCTAAGCTGAATCGACTTATTAGAGAACCTTGCAATACTAGAACCTCGCGCAATGACCTTGCAACAGTCGAGAAAAATGATGTTTTAGACAAACCCTAAAGTAAATTTTACAGAGATGAATTTCAACGGATCCAAGGAATATGCGGCGAAAGCTGATGCTGCATCGTTTGAGGGAACGACAGGACTCAACTTTTCGGCCCTTTTCGAACTCACCAAGCCCAGACTGAGTATGCTCTCGGTCTTTACGGCTGCACTTGGTTACCTAGCCCACTACCCGCTCAACAAGGAAGCCCTCACCTTTTGGTCCTTGATGCTGGGCACTTCACTCGCGGCCGGAGGGGCCGCCGCTCTCAATCAATGGATGGAACGCCTCGAAGATGCACGAATGCCTCGGACCGCAGGACGCCCACTACCATCCCGCTTAGTCGAGCCCGAAACTGCCTTGACCTTCGGGCTGGGCATTTCCGTCATCGGATTGATCATACTCTGGTTCGGAACCAATGCTTGGGCGACGGGACTCACGCTGGGCACCTTGCTTACATACCTTCTAGTCTACACTCCGCTTAAGAAAAAGACCGTTTACGCAACCGAGATCGGTGCTATCGCAGGAGCCCTGCCACCACTCATCGGATGGGTGGCGGCGGCTGGCCAACCCACCACTTTCGGGTGGATTCTATTCGGCATCTTGTTTGCTTGGCAACTCCCTCACTTCATGGCCATCGCATGGACATATCGTGAAGATTATCGACGGGGTGGATTCGTCATGCCATCCCATGCCGGGGACGGCGGCAAGGGCTCCGCCCGCAAAAGCTTTTTTTACGCCATTTTGCTTACAGGGTTGGTGCTTGCTCCCATCTTCTCACCATTTGGCCAACCTCAACCAGGAATGTCCTACCTCCTGAGCGCCATACCTCTCAGTCTTTATATCGTTTGGGCATCGGCCAAATTCTTGTGGAGCAAAAATCGCGACCTAGCGGCCCGCAAACTTTTCTACGCAACCATCATTTATTTACCTATTCTGTTTGTAGCCCTGGTAGTCGACCGATACCTGTAGCGCCTAGCAACATTTACAGCCAAAACTAACGATGAAACGAATCTTACGTTTATTTCTCAAACTCCCGACGTATCTCGGGATGGCTCTGCCTTTGATATTAGGTAGTTGCTCCCGTATAGACCACAAGCAATCGACTTTGGATCCCAAGGGCATCGTGGCCCAAAATCAGTACGACGTCTTCATGCTCTCGGTGTGGATCACCATTTTCCTTTTTTGCGCCGTTGGCGGGTGTCTCCTGTACGTTTTATGGAAATATCGGGCAAAGGATGAGGAAGATGCCAAGGAAATCCCCGCTCAGACCCACGGAAACCCTAAGATCGAGACATCATTAATTCTATTCTCATCCGTTATATTGGTAATTCTTGCAATCCCCACCCTACAGGGAATCGTGTTGTTCAATCGTGTGCCTGATCCGAACGATGCGGAAATGTTGAAAAAACTTAATTTGGAAAAATCAGCAGTGGAAGATGCCATCACCGTTAATGTTACGGGAAAGAGATTCTTCTGGGTTTTCGAATATCCCCAGTATGGGATCGTAACAGCCAACGAACTTGTATTTCCTGCCAGCAAGGCTGTACGCCTAAATCTTCGCACCGAAGATGTAATCCATAGTTTTTGGCTGCCTAAACTCGCGGGCAAGATGGACCTCATGCCAGGACAAGAAAACTTCATTTGGTTCGTAGCCGATCAGGAAAAACTTCTCTTTCAAACGGACAAAGAAGGACTCAAGACCCCAGCAACCATCACAGAGGCAATGCCCGCCGTACA
>JABHOU010000610.1 GCA_018695085.1 Opitutia bacterium
TCGCCTTGTCTTTCGATTCAAAACGTTTCTTCGCAGGTATCCCAAAAGAGAAGGAGGAAGAGCATCTTTATTCCGATCTCCGTCGCTTTCTCGATTTTCGTCTGCTGCTATCCGGAAATATGATGGACGGGAAAGTCCTAGTTGACAGCCAATACGTTTACGATAAACCAGTGCTCGAAGATGGTTTCGGGGTCCGCGTAGCAGGCGAACTTGAAGCAGCTCGAAATGGGAAATATGCTTCTGCCCTGCAGGGCTTTTCTGGTGAATTCATGGAACTTTTTGCCCAGAAATTCGACTTCAACACCGTGTCGCAAATTCTTGAACGCGTCGATCTTTCCAAGTCCAAAGGGTTTGAGATTTTCCGATTCAAGGAATTCCGCAAGCGCCTATCAGGGAAAACAACTGGAACTTTTTCCCTTGTTTTGGGCACACAGGAGCCAGGTGGATCTGCTCTCAGGCGAACTATCGACCTTCTGGTGGAGGCTCTCAACCCGTTAACTCCTGATTCCGGTTTTCCCGAGGTAACAACGGACGCGGTTCCTGCCGACCCAGTTAGCCCATGACAATGAGAGTCGATAGATTTGTCGTTTATTTGGCACTAAGTTGCCTATGTAGTTGTGCCACGACTCAACCTGACTCCACTGACAGTGCCTCTTCCCTGATCGAGCTTCCCGAACAGCAAAAAAAACAAAATGAGGACAAGCTAACGATTGAGAAGGGTGATTCCGAGGTGGGAAAAACCGCTTCCGGAATTGATTCGCAGCACAAAACGGATCCGGATGTCATACCACTCGATCAATCGCCGACAACTATTTCCGAGCTTTCCGATTCAGGCGAAGATGAGGGTGAGGATTCTTTGGTTTCGGACCAACTCAAAGGAGACGAGAAGAAGACCACTTCATCTGACCTGCCCCCTTTGTCGACAACAACTGAACCAAACGAAACAACCTTGCCAGTCGCGACCCAAATCGAAGCACCGAATCCCGCTGCAGAAGGAAAATACTCCTTCGACTCGGAAGATAACACAAACACTGACGACATCGAAGAGGATAAGGACAAATCCTTGGCGGGGAATAGTATTGATGAAAGCGACATATCCTTGTCGGATATCTTTATCAAAGATTCATCTGAGGACTTGGACGCCCTCAAGGTTGGCCAAGCAGAAGGAAATCCTTCAGAACCAAGCAAGACCACCGACCAAGCGAGTCTTGATCAGACCGATTCGAAATTCTCCGGTTCTCATGAAGATCCAGATAACAAGACACCTTCACTGGATGCCGCAGTTGGACTTTCCGCCGCAGGCAACTTACCTTTGGATGAACCCGATAACGCTGAAAACATGCTCGCTTTTGAAAGCGAAAACCAACCTGAGTCTCCCTCTGCAAACTCACCCGCATCCAATCTCGGGTTTTCCGCCCCAAACTCTGAATCCTCAGACTTGGAAGGAGCAAATTCAACCAGTCTGTTGTTCAGCGAACCTCAGACGAACGAAGCCAATCTCCCATCCGATAAATCCACTTCTATTCACTTGGCTCCCCAAAAGGATGCTCTGTTGAAAGGTTCTATCAAAAGGGCTCGCCGTTACGTAGGATTGAGCGAATGGTTGTCTCGTAGTTCTTCTGAGACTTCGAGTCGCGACGAAGTGTATCTCGGTCACAGCGACCCCAAAGCCCCGGCCGAGCTTGAAAGTTATATTGATGATGGTCCTCTTGTGGGAATCGAAGAACCTGTTCGATGGGAGTATGACTCTATTGCAAAATTACTGCGACCTCGCGGGGGTGGACAATCCGCTTCCTCTGATGAATTAGGCTTCGGTTACGAATCCGTTCGCAAATTCTTTGATCGGAAGGACTCGATAGGTACAAATGAAACGAATGTTGCTTCACCAATCCCCGCCTCCCGTTACGATGGTGTCTTGCACTGGTTGGACAGGCGAGGTAGTGACCCGACTCCTGTGAAAACGAAGATACCGGTAGCTCGAAAGTATTCCAATGCTCTTAATTGGATTCGCAACGAAGGACGATAATCCACCAAGTCCATGCAGGAGTGAGGAAGCATCTAGATGATCCTTTCTTCAAGAAGCAAAAGTTTTTTGAGAAGATTTTTGATGTAAAAGAATAACGGCATTTTTAATGTATTTCAGCATTCCCCAAGCATTATGAAAAGCATCCTTAATTTCCGTGCGTTCTGGATTTGCATGGCACTTGTACTGTGCTTCTTAGTAGCACGCATCATTATCATAACCGCCGACCTCAGCGCCTACGTCAGCGGGCTCTGGAAATAGAGTAGATCTCCCTCGAAGCCAGGTATCTACTTAATTGGATTTCCAATTCTTAGCCGAGATATCGTACCATAGGGATGATTGCGCTTGAGAAGAATTCCAGCGCCTGCCGGCACAAGCGAATCATTAATTGGCGAATTGCCTGCACCTACTCGGCGCCATCCACCGGAGTTTATGATGACTTTCGGGGCAGCTAGATAACCAACTCCCCCATCAGTAAGTGTAATTCCAACAACCGTACCACCTGAAACTGTTGCAATCCCTTTGGCTCCATAACCACCGCCGCCGACGAAGAGGACATAAGCGTTGGAAGTATAACCTGCGCCGCTATTCCCCGTTGACCAACTTCCTGTTTCAGGAATGTAATCAGAGTCGCCGCTCTTGCCCTTCAGTTCGAAGGAGTAGGAAGTGACTTTTGTAATTTCGTAGGACCCGTTTGCCGCACTTTTGATAATGAGGGTATTTCCTTCACCGTTTTCATCGACCTGATTCTTTGGAGAGGAGGAATCGGTCTTATATCCCTTAGCTCCGGAGATAACTACTGTAAAACCATTGCGCAAACCATGAGGCAAGACCGTGGTGACGACAATATTTTCACCGACATGGGGGTTTGTAATCATAGAAATCGAGCCAGATGCCAATGAGATGTCCTTGCTTGTAAGAGATCCCGCAACCCCCGAACCCTTTTTGGCAGTGGCTTGAGCTGGATCGGTTACGCCTTTATTAGTTCCGTCATGCCAATAAGTGGTCCAGACACCATTATGGAGTATTTCCACATTGTCGGCTTCTTCGTCTGATGAATGAGCATACCATTTCTCAGTGTCGTTAAGGTCAGTGGTAATGTTTTCAGCTGCGATGAGATCGGATAGTATCATGTCAGCCCCAAACGGGTTGTTCATGAGGAAGGTGTCGTTGAAATCAGGAAGATAAGCAAAAGAGTTAACCGTTAGGGCAACGCCTTCGAAAACGAGATCTATAGCCGGTGAATGATGATGAGCCAAGATAAAGGCTTCGTCAGGATAAACGATTGTGTCTGATGCATCCTCCGCAAGTGCTCCCTCGCGCCGCCAAGCTGTGCCGTCATGGAAATACGCTTGATAATTAGTGGAGTTAGTTTCTCCCAAATATACGCGATCGGCTGTAGTTTCATTGCCATTTTTCAGTTTCAGCATGGGAGGTTTGTAACCGAAAAGAGAACCCAAAGTCCATGCCGGTGTAATTTCTACGAGGGCATCGGGTTTGAAAATTGTATCGAGATCGAGATTGAGGGAATTGAGGAGGGTCACTTGGTTTCCCGAATTTGATTCAATCAGAAAAAAACGGCCTTCGTTAGGATCTTCTTCCACCAGACGAAGGAAATGCGGTCCGCCCTCAATTTCAACATAAGGTACATAGGAATATCCTCTCCCTCCTTCTATTACATTGATTGCAGTGACTTTCGATCCGTTGACCTCGGCAACAGCAATGGCATCGACCGCATCGATAGTGGCGTCTGTGCCTGAATCAGGAGGATGTATACGAATTTCGGGCGGTTTGAGGTAACCGCTACCATTGGAGTCGATGACGATGGAAGTGACATTGCCGTCAATCACTTTGGCTGTAGCTCGTGCACGTGTCGTAGCAAACATGCCAGAGACAAATGGAAATGCCGGATAAGTAGGATCCAGAAGATCGGGTAGAGTATAGAAGGTCAAGTTGTTATCAGATACAGAGACAATCTGACCTCGAAAGGCAGCCTCACTCTTTAACCCTGCTGAAACTACTTTGTAAAAGGGAGCTTGTGGTGAACCGGCATCTAATGTGACCCCGATTGCTCCGCTCAAGTCACCAACTTCGCCTGTATCTGAGGCAAAAGCATTTGAGGGCGAACCTACGGTACAGATCGCTGCTACATAAAACATTTTGGAATGGAATCCTTGAACCATGTAATTACCTCTTAGCACGAGATGATAGTAATACAACATTGACCGAATTTCCTCTCAGTGCAAAGCGAAATTTTGAGATGCCCTGTTACAAAATTTCATATAGGGATGAATTCGATGTGGCCTTTGGTCCCTAAAAAAGGTTTTTGATTTATGTGCAAAAGCTTTTTTTTCTATTATATGTTACTTATACCTGCTTCGGGGATGGATTGGCATATGGTAGAGATATTGAGTTTCCCCATTTCAAAGAACCTCCTCACGAATACCTTAAGAGAGAGCCAGTCGACCGATTCACAAGACTTAAGACCAAGATAGAGACGGGTGCGGCGCGTCTTAACCATACCACCCCCAAAACCTACCTGGTGAGCTTGCTGCAGACCTTGGGGATTTCACCATTTACGCAAACCTTGGTTTTTTCGACTACAAGTCTCCAGTTGAGTCAAATCTCGCCGGAAAACCCAAGGGCTATTTACTTCAATGAGGACATTTACGTCGGTTGGGTGCCCGGCGGAAAAATCGAGGTCATCGGGATTGATCCTCAATGGGGTGCCATTACCTATATTTTTGAGATTCCACGACCGAAATCACCTCCGCCACTGATTCAACGCGCCACTCGCTGCATGAATTGCCATGCATCCGGCGACATCGGCGGCGCTCCCGGATTGTTGATAAGTTCGGTTGTGCCCGGTCCCGGCGGGGGTAGTCTGGATGCATTCAGGCAAGGAAAGGACGGTCACGCCGTTCCTTTTCTAGATCGTTTCGGTGGGTGGCACGTTACCGGGAAGCACGGAATCGCAAAGCATTGGGGTAATCTGACGGGAACTCTTTCACCTGCCGGTCTCAAGGCCATTCCTAACAAACCCGGACAACGATTTCCGCTTGATCGCTATCCAGTTCCCACTAGCGATATTCTGGCTCACCTCCTGTTCGAGCATCAAGTCGGGTTTGTCAACCGCGTGGTTTCGGCCACTTATAGAACTCGAGCCGTGCTTGCCGGTGCAGTTCCAAGCGTTGGTGTCTCGGATACGCCAACTTTTCTTGATCGGGAAGCAAATTCCTTGGTTCGCTACCTGCTGTTTGCCGATGAAGCGAAATTTCCTGCAACAGGCGTGGAGGGGGATCCTCTTTTGCTAAAGGATTTTCGTATAAACCGCCGCCCTAACAAAATGGGGTTCTCTCTCAAGGATTTAGACCTTTCCACTCGCCTTTTTCGTTTTCGTTGCAGCTATATGATTTATTCCGATTCCTTTACAGGTTTACCTCTCGAACTTAAAAAACGAGTATTTCACCAACTTGGGCAAGCATTGAGCGTCGAGACGAATTCAACCGACTTCGCTTATCTGCCAATTTCGGAAAAACGAATGATTCGAAGTATCCTGAGGGAAACTTTTTCCGGATTGCCTAAAGATTGGTAATCTTCCCTCAACGTAAAAAAAACGGGTACCCGGTCGAACCGGGCACCCGCCGATAAAGCTGTTAAGCTAAGAAATTACTTCTTTGCCAGTTCGCCACCGGCTTTTTTCCAACCTGAAATACCGGCGGAAAGGTGCTTGATGTTTTTGTAGCCTAACTTTTCGGCAGCCGCGGCTCCTCGCTTGTAAGCACTGCATCCGGGACCTCCGCAATAGGCAACTACCAAGGTGTTTTTGTCTTTTGGCAGAAGTTTGGCCAATTTTTTCGCGTTGGAACCGAATTCAATCGCAGTTGGTATATGCCCTTTTTTATAGGATCGTGCCCCATTGACGTCAATTACCGCAACCTTGCCGGCCTTTATGGCGCTCTGAAGGTCTTTAATGCTGACGTCGGGATATTCTCCGGCGAAAACGGCGGTAGCAAAGAGAGTTGAGATTAGCAGAGTAATGATTTTTTTCATATTGGATGGATGGGTTGGTTTTGCACTTCCAGTTTCTGGAAATAATGATTTTGAGATTAAAAACAAAATTTGAGCTTCTATCCTCCTGAGAGCAACTTTTTTCTATTCCGCAAAGGATTTTTCCAAGGGGAGGGCGATGGCAATGAATTGTCGAAGAGTAACTCCATTAGCTGATTGGACTATTGTAGTAAAGGCAATATGCGCGAGGCAACCAAGCAGGCTCCATTTTCGCTTTCATTGCCGTTGCGAGGGTAGGATAAAAGCTCATCCAAACGATCCATCCAAGAACCACAACTGAATTCACTGTCGGACAGTCTGAAACCTTGTACATGCTGCTCTAGATAGTCACCGAGTACCGGCGACTCCCTAAAACTGTCACGAAGAACATGGGCAAAAGGAATACCCGCGGCACGGACTTCTGCTACCGTACCGTAACCGGCTTTGCCGACGAGTGCATCTGCGGCGCGAACCAGATCCGGGTGATGGTGACCCGATCGATGAGGCAGGTGAATAAGGTTGTCGTCGCGTTGCAAGGTTTCCGATGAACCAGACAGAAGGAAGTGAACCTCGGATCGTTCTCGAAGTCGATCGAGCATACCGTATGAACCTCGAATGCCTCCGGTGGTGAGCAGGATTAAGTTTTCCCCGGGCAAAACGTCGAGGCTGGAGCGAGTTTTCTCTCGAGACACTCGGAACCGTCTTGAGATCGGTGGGATGGAGAGAGCCCCATCTATCGGATTGGACACAGGTTCCGTTTGCAGATGGAGATCCGCTTGAGCGTAAATGGATCGAAAACTTTCTATGGAATCCGAGAAGGCAGGCATTTCATCGAGGTACTCCTCGTACATCCAGTCCCAAGTGAAATTCTCCAACAGGACGGAGGGAACACCAATGGCATTGGCTACGGCAATGCCAAGCACTGAGATATCGCATAGAATCGCCCGACAACCTTTTGTTCGCAAGGCGACTGCCATGGAACCGACAGCAGGTTTCGAGAGGGGCAGAAAGTCGTTTAGGCGATCAAGCGTAGCAGATAGATCGTGTTGAAAGGGGTTTTTTTGGACGAGCCCTACGTCGACGTCGACGTCATGATGCGTGAAGCATCTGGGATCGATGTTCTCCGCAAGAAACCAGTAGGGAACCCGAGTGCATATCTCGAACCTAATGGTTGGAACTAATGCTTGCAGTTCGGCAAGGACAGCAAGGGAGCGTGATGCATGTCCGAACCCGTGAGATGAAATGAAGCATCCGAGCGTAGGTTCGCTCACGGATTGAACAGAAGCTCCAAGTAAGACATCAACTGATCGGAAGGAGCCAAATGCTTGCCGTTGTGCATAATGATGCCTCTGCATTTTCGAGATGCCGAATCGGCAGCCTCATCATAGCTTAGTAATCTGTAAGGCGATTTCCCCTTGGGTGTTTCCCCGGAAGCAGGTTCTATTCGAACGGGAAATCCATGCGCTGCGAAATAAGCATCCCATGCCTTTGGTAATTCGCCTGGCTTCAGTCGCGTTGAAAGCGAAGGGTACCTTTTGACGAAATCGGGAACTCGCGAACTTCGGACTCGAACCTTTGCAACGATTGGAAGCGACTCAATAAAGGCGAGTGGTGTAGCAATCGATTTGCTTTTGTATAACTCATAAAAGGAGAGGGGGTCTAGACCCACGAGATTAAATCCACTGAAATTGCCATGGCGGTTGGGAGAATTGAAGGGACGCTTGGCATACCATGACTGGAAGTGGTCGGATAATCGTAGACCTACTTCGAAATGCAAGTGGGAGCGATCCA
>JABHOU010000355.1 GCA_018695085.1 Opitutia bacterium
ATTTACTAGGATCTTGGGTGATGTGAAAGAGGTTCGAGCGGTTCCCGTGTTACTAGGTCTTGTCTCGGCGGGAAGGGAAATGTCCCTCCGGCACGAAGCCTTGCTGAGTTTACAGAAGTTCGACCTACCCGAAATTGGAAAAACCATAACTGTTGCTTTCCCAAATTTGCCCGAAGAACTTCGTACAGGCGCCATACATTTGTTGGCGAGCCGAGCAGGTTGGGCTTTGGAGTTGATCGAGGCATGTGTTTCCGAAAGCATCTCTCGCGAAATCCTTAATGGTGAAATTCTCGCCAAACTACGGCTGCACGATTTACCACAGTTGCAAAAACTGCTCACCGCTCAATTCAGTTCCATAGAATTGCAAACGGAAATCGAGCTCGATCGAAAAATGGCTCGATATCGTTCCCTTGCTTCTTCTGGCGGGGGAAATCCTAAAACCGGAGAAAGCCTTTTCTTCGGTCAGGCAGGCTGTGCCGCTTGCCATGTCTTGTTTGGCAAAGGGGGGCGCATCGGTCCCGACCTTACTCCTTACGACAGATCCGACCTAAATGCGATGCTTCTAGCCATTGTTCGTCCCAATTCCGAGATTCGCGAAGGCTACGAACACAACATCCTTAGCACCAAGGATGGTCGGATACTGAGTGGCTTCAAGGTTGAGGAAAACTCCAAGATACTTATCCTTCGGGGGTTCGATGGACAAGATCATGTGGTTCCCCGCAATCAAATTAAGAACCTTGCTCCTGCCGGACGGTCCCTGATGCCCTCAGGTCTGCTCGAATCTCTTACCTCCGAGGAATTTCGTCACTTTTTCGCCTATCTTTCCTCCACCACACCTCCCAAATAGCATTCCGTTTATATAATACTGTTTTGATGATCTTCGTGACTTGAACATTGAGCGTTTTGCGTTAAGCCAAAATCCAGAAATAATTCTTCTACAATCTAGATCTGCGAAGTTTACTTGCGCTTCTCTTAAAAACTAGCTATTTTCTGAATCTTTTCCCCAAAAAGGAGCCTCTTAAAGATGTCTGAATTAAACGATCTAACTCTAAATGTAGCCTTGCGCTCGGATAGCGGTCGGTACGCTTGCAAGAAATTGCGTGCTGCTGGACGAATACCTATTATTTATTATGGTAAGGATTTGAATAAATCTTACTCCCTCGAGGAGCGAGAGTTTCGCCATTTAATGAGAAATTCTGGGGGAACTGCTTCTTTGTTCCGTCTCAATTCCGGCAATGGTGAAGATGAATTGGCTTTGATTAAGGAAATGCAGCGACACCCTCTGACGGATGCCATATTGCATATCGATTTCGTGCAGGTGACTCGTGGTCAGGAACTACAGACCAAGGTCCCACTGGAAATTGTGGGGGAGGCAGTGGGCGTAAAGATGGCCGGCGGTATTCTTGAAGTTAGCACGAACGAGGTTGAGGTGCGTTGCCGACCAAGCGCTTTGCCCTCTTCGATCGAAATCGATGTTACTGATTTGGATCTCGGGGACAATCGACAAGTTAAAGATCTTCCCGTGATTGAGGGTGTGTCATTCCCCGGAGATCCGCTGCAAGTTCTAGTCGCATGCGTTGGAAGCGCCAGTGGTCGTGCTTCCGCTGAAGATGATGAGGAGGGCCTTGATGGCGAAGTCGACATCGCTGAAGGCGAGGAAGAAGAAGCTTCTTCCGAAGAAGGCGAATCGGAGAAAACCGATGATTCCAAAGGCTGAGACCTCCCATCCCCCCGACCGTGATTCACTTCACCTAGTATGAGTCGTGTCCCCGATAGCAATCGTTGGTCTAGGAAATCCAGGTCTGGAATATTCCGGAACACGTCACAATGCGGGGTATTGGTTATTGGACGAGTTTGCCTGGCAATTGGACGTTACATGGAAAGAGAAACCACGTTTCCATTCGAAAGTGGCCATTGCATCAAGTTCCGGGAAATCATTAATCCTTGTCAAGTCAGGCAATTTTATGAATTGCAGTGGCGAGTATATTAAACCTCTTCTCGATTACCATAAATGCATTCATTCGGAAACAATTGTGATTCACGACGATACAGCCTTTGCGACAGGTCAAATAAGGTTGTCATACAATCGTGGTCACGGCGGTCACAATGGTGTAAAGGACATAATACGTGCCATCGGCTCGGACTTTATTCGTTTTCGACTCGGGGTCGGCATGAAGAAAGATTCCCGCATGGATTTGGCCGATCACGTGTTAAGCCGATTGACCATTCAAGAAACCCGACTCTTGACTGAAAAAAAGGACTTTTTTATAAGGACATTGCGCGAGATTCTTGACAAGGGCTGTGCACATGCCATGAATTCTGTAAATCAAACATTAAAAGAATATATTAAATTAGATGAGCAAACGAAATTATAAAGCGACGATGGTTCATGACCCTCGAGGCAATGAAGGTGGTTCCGACGAATTCATCTCCCAGATGAGCGATGTTATTCGTTCAGTTGAAGGAGAAGTTAAAAAGGTTGAAAATCTTGGGGCTCAAGACTTTGCCCGCAAGTCGAGTAGCAATCTTGCCAATGGCGTATACTTTCAATTTGATATAGAAGCTGAACCTGAACTGCCCTCTCTCTTGCTCGAAAAACTTTCCTTGGAAAAAAATGTCGATCGCATAGTGGTTGAACGCCTTTGATTTCTTATCTGCATTAGACTCCCAACCCAACCCGTATCATGGCTTCCCTAAATAAAGTGCTTCTTATCGGTAATCTGACCCGTGATCCTGAGGTGAGAATGCTCCCGAGCGGTCGATCCGTCTGTAAATTTGGTTTGGCTATTAACCGAAACTTCAAGGATGCGGAGGGGAACAGACGTGAAGAGGCTACTTTTGTTGATGTGGAATCTTTTGGGCCACGAGGTGAGGCACTAGCTAGGTTTTTTTCAAAGGGTAAGCCAATCTTCGTTGAAGGCCGCCTCAAGCTGGACCAGTGGGAATCACAAACAGGTGAGAAACGTAGCAGATTGCTCGTAGATTTGGAAAATTGGGAATTCGTGGGAGCAAAGCAAGATAGTTATGAAGGTGAATCTCGCGAACCAGCAACCAGTGCTTCTCAGAGCACTCAGGTCGCCCCTGATCGTTCGTCTTCTCCACCTGCATCCGACCCAGACTTGAACGAAGATGTTCCATTCTAAAACTGATTCAATCAACACTTTTCTTTAATACCTTCATCCTTATATTACTATGGCCACAACAGAAATACTTTTAGTCGACAAAGTTGATAACCTCGGGGCAGAGGGAGATATCGTTAAAGTCAAAGCGGGTTACGCCCGCAATTGGTTGCTTCCCCGCAAGAAAGCTGTGTCTCTTAATCATTCCAACAAGAAACGGATGGAGTCCCTCTTGCGAGCTCGTGCCCACAGGGAGGCTGATGAGCAGAGCCAAGCCGAAGAAATCGCGGTCAAATTACGAGAGACTCGTGTTGCTATCGCCGTTAAGACTGGTGCTGGTGGAAAACTGTTCGGTTCGGTAACTTCTGCACAATTGCTTGCCAAACTTGAAGAGCAGGGCTTTCACTTGGACAAGCGCCATCTTGCTCCCTTTCGACCGGTGAAGGAATTGGGTAAACTTACTGCAACGTTTCAACTCCACCCTGAGGTAAAGGCCGATGTTGAATTCGAAATTGTGTCGGAAAACCCCATTGAGACCGAAGAAGACTGAGATGCTTACACGCCTTTGCTATCTGCTAACGAACGAGTAACTGTTTTCATGCCATCTGCCGAAATAGGCACCCAAGGCGAGAGGAAGCAAAGAAGTTCTCGAGAATTTGTTGGCGATAAGTCATCTGCTGGCACAACAAACCTTTTGTCAGGACCTTCTCTTCCGAGCAACGGTGACGCCGAGCAAGGATTACTCGCCGCCTGTATTCTTGACCAAACCGGAGAGACTACCTCCTTATGTGCGGAGTCTGGACTTCTTCCAGAGCATTTTTATTCGTCAAATCATCAATTTATATATTCGGCCCTGCTTGATCTTCAGCGAGAGGGTGAGCCTGCCGATGAGATTCTTCTTGC
>JABHOU010000611.1 GCA_018695085.1 Opitutia bacterium
GAACTGGCCGCCCGTATGCAGATGTCCATCCCCGAGGTCACCGATCTATCCAAGGAGCCTACATCCATCCTCAAGGCCTACAGTGCCGACGACACCAAGAACAAGGATCGGGCCGGCTTCGGACGCAACTGCATCCTCGCCCGGCGTCTCCTGGAAAAAGGTGTCCGCTTCGTCCAGCTATTCAATGGCTCCTACGCCATGGGTGAAGGCGTCGGCAATTGGGACGGGCACAAGACGATCGAAAGCCAGTACCCCGGTCACGCCCACATCCTCGATCAGCCTGCCGCCGCCCTCATTCGCGACCTCAAGGCCCGCGGGTTACTGGACGACGTCCTGGTGGTCTGGTGCACCGAGTTCGGCCGCATGCCCACTTTTCAAAAAGGAGCCAGCGGACGGGACCACAACCCCTTCGGCTTCACGGCATGGCTGGCGGGAGCGGGCGTCAACGCCCCCTTCACCTACGGCGCCACCGACGAATTCGGTTGGAAGGCGGAAAAGGACGTCCTCAGCCTGCACGACTTCCACGCCACCATCCTTCACTTGCTTGGCCTCGACCACGAGCGCCTATCCTATTACCACAACGGTATCGAGCGACGACTGACCGATGTCCATGGGCACGTCATCAACCAGATCCTTGCCTAGGATTTCCGAACCATGTTACGCCCACCATCAATCACCCAAAAAACCAAGCTTGCTCTTGCGGGGTTCGTCTTGTCAGGCGCGTTATCCATAACCCATGCCAAGCAGGAGGTGAGATTCAACAACGACGTCCTGCCAATACTATCGGAAAATTGCTTTGAATGTCATGGACCCGACAAGGCTGCAAGAAAGGCAGACATGCGACTGGACCGCAAGGGAGGGAACAAGGATTGGCCCGCTCTTGTAAAACGCATCACTTCAAGGGACCCCGAGGAGAAAATGCCTCCCCCGAAGACAGGGAAAAAATTAAAACCAGTACAAATCGGGATGCTTCGAAAGTGGGTCAAAAGTGGATCAAAGTACGAGCAGCACTGGGCCTTCCAACCCATCTATGACGCCAAACCTCCCCCGACGAAGGAGACCGACCTGACTGAAATTGACCGCTTTATCACCTCGAGATTGGAAGAGTCCGGCTTGGAACTATCAGATCCGGTTTCACGAACTAAATTGATCCGCAGGGCCACCTTCGACCTCACCGGATTGCCACCCTCATGGAACGAGGTTGAAGCCTTCGTCAAGGACAGCAGTCCCGATGCCTTCGCCAAGGTTGTCGACCGGTTGCTCGAATCTTCGGCCTACGGGGAAAGGTGGGGACGCCATTGGTTGGATCTTGCCCGGTACGCTGACACGCGTGGTGGCAGCGCAATCGGATTCAAGAGGTTTCCGTTTTCATACACCTACCGCGACTACGTGATCGGGGCATTCAATTCCGACTTGCCCTACGACAGGTTTATCCATGAACAACTGGCCGCCGACCAGTTGCAACTTCCCGAAGACGATCCTTCCTTGGCCGGGCTTGGATTCCTTACGGTTGGACAACGTTTTCGCAACCGCCACGACCGACTCGATGACCGCATCGACGTCATCACCCGGGGCATGCTCGGGCTGACAGTAACATGCGCCCGATGTCATGACCACAAATTCGACCCAATCCCGACCACCGATTATTATTCCCTGCATGCAACCTTAGCAAATAGTCGCGTACCGTACGAACTGCCTTTGGTTGGCAAGCCCAACATCTCCGAAAAATACCTCGACGAAATGGCTATTCTTGAGAAAAGACGAGATGACGTCATTCGCGAGCAGGGCGATGTCTTTCGGGGCAGGCTTCGCATGCAGGTGGGGATTTATCTGCATGAGTTGGCAAAGGGAGTGCCTGAACAGGATACCTCAACCATGTTTCTTTCCTACCGGACAGAAGACATCCGCCCGCTGGTATTGGAAGGTTGGCGCAAGTATTTGCAGTCACTAACCGAGAACGATCCGGTTTTCGGACCGTGGCACCAACTGTCCAAATTCGATGCGGAGGGATTTCAAGATGCGTGCATGAAACTTTTGCTCGAATTGAAAAAGCAAAATGGTGATCCGAAGAAGTTTGCCACGGAACAAAACTTCGGCAACAAGGCGCCAAAATGGAATCCCCGCGTCCTTAATGCCCTGGAGGCGGGGAAACCCAAGTCATTCCTCGAGGTGGCCAAGGTGTATGGCAAGATTTTCACCGAGGCGCAACGGCGCTGGTTGACGTCGCTACTCCATGCCTCCGAGGAAGCCGCACCAGGAGGAAAGGTGGTGCCCGATCAGGATGGCAGCCACAAGGTGATCAATAGCGCAATCGAACGCCAACTGCGCCACCATCTCCACGACCCCGCATCGCCAACCTCAATTACTTTTAATGACCGCAGGGACTTTGGCATCCTTAACCGGGGAGTAAGGGATGCAACAAATGGAATGATGGTCACGGACATCGAAAACTTGAACCTCACCGGTAAAGCGCCTCCGCGGGCCATGGTCTTGCGAGAAACAGGCAAGGAAGAGAAGGCGCATGTCTTTCTTCGGGGCAATCCGATTGCTCGCGGCGAAGTGGTCGAACCCCGGTTCCTTTCCGCATTGTCCGGTGACAACCCGGAACGGTTTGCGGATGAAGAACGTCGCCTGGGCTTGGCTCGGGAGATCACAAACCCTGACAATCCGCTCACCCGGCGAGTGATTGTGAACTGGGTCTGGCTACAGCACTTTGGGCGTGGGTTGGTCCGTACACCGGATGATTTTGGCACCCGTGGAGATCCACCCACCCACCCCGAGCTACTGGATTTTCTAGCCGTTAAACTTCTTGAAGACAAATGGTCGCTAAAGAAATTGCACCGCCGAATCATGCTCACCGCCGTCTATCAGCAGGAATCTTTGGAGAAACGTTCGGCCCGGGAAAAAGATCCCGACAATGTGCTTCTCTGGCGAATGCCCACGCGCATGTTGCGAATGGAAGCGATGCGTGATTCCATGCTTGCTGCCAGCGGGGAGCTTAAACGCACTGCGGGCGGGCGTCCCTTCGAGGAAAATGCGGACCGGGCCATCCCGCGCCGCACCGTATACGCTTTCGTAAATCGTGACGTAATCTCGAAGCTTGCCAGCACCTTCAACGGGGCGGATCCAGCCGCCTGCACGGTAAAGCGACCGGACACCATGGTTCCCCAGCAAACGTTGTTCGCCTTGAATTCAGCTTTCATTCAGGATCGGGCAAAAGCCCTTTTGAGGCTCACGAAAATCAAGCAGGCCGAATCGGAGGAAGACCGGGTGCGCATGATTTACCGGCAAATCCACTCCAGGGCACCGGATGCCAGTGAGATTAAAGAGACATTGGCCTTTTTAAAGCAGGAAGGGAATCTTGAAAAGAATCGTCAACAGTTTGTGCATGCCCTCCTGGCATCAAACGAATTTCACTTTGTGGATTGAGCTAGCAAGGATCAATTAATCATTACATTTTCGAAGTTGGACCCGAGCAAACAATGAACGACCACGGAATTGACCTGCTTTCTCGCCGTCGTTTTCTTCGACGAAACGCGTTGGGCATTGGTTTGGTCGGTTTGTCGCAAATTCTCACTGGGAAATCGTTCGCCGGCATCCACTCCCCCGGCAAGGCAAAATCCGTCATCCAGGTATTCCTGAACGGTGGAATGTCACAGGTCGACACCTTTGACCCAAAACCGGAACTGACGCGTATGGCGGGTAAAAAACTGCCATATGACAACCTGCAGACTGAACGCCGGACCGGGGTCGCCCTCCCCTCGCCCTTCACTTTCAAGCAATATGGCCAAAGCGGGATTCCCGTCAGCGACATCTTTCCCCACCTTGCCAAGTGTGTCGACAAGATGGCAGTGATTCGTTCGATGCGCGCCGAACTGCCGAGCCACGAAATGTCCCTAATGCTTATGAACTCTGGGAGTCAGCGCCTAGTTCGGCCGAGCTTGGGCGCTTGGTTGAACTGGGGCATGGGTTCCGAAAATGCAAACCTGCCCGGCTATATCGCCCTATGTCCCGGTGGCATGCCGGTTGGAGGTGCAAACAACTGGCGCTCGGCGTTTCTTCCGGGCGTCCACCAGGGAACCTACGTTCACACCGAGGGGAACGACCCGCAAAATCTCATCGCCCATATCCGCAACCGTCGCCTCTCCGGACAGGAGCAGGAACGACAGTTTGAATTCCTGCGCAAACTGAATAAACGACATCTTCAGGCCCGACCGGAGGATATGTCACTGGAAGCCCGCATCGAATCCTTTGAAATGGCGTATCGTATGCAAACGGAAGCAACCGATGCCTTCGATGTCGGACGTGAACCCAAGTCCATTCGGGAGACGTATGGCAAGGGCCCGCAGAACCAGCAGCTTCTGATGGCTCGCAGATTAGTTGAGCGCGGAGTCCGCTTTGTACAGGTCTGGCACGGCAACTCGCAGCCTTGGGACAGCCACGGCAACATAAAATCCGCCCACCGAAAGGTGGCCAACCAATGTGACCAAGGTCTCGCCGCGCTCATCATGGACCTCGAACAACGCGGCATGCTTGATGAAACCCTCATCGTTTGTTCGGGAGAATTCGGGCGCACCCCAACCGTCGAGCTGGGAATCTCCGGCGGAGGAGCCACTGCAGGTCGAGACCATAACCACTGGGGCTTTTCCCTCTGGATGGCCGGAGGCGGAATCAAGGGAGGAACCGTGTACGGGGCCACCGACGACTTTGGGTTCAAGGCTGTGGAAAACCCCGTGTCCATTCACGACCTCCACGCCACCATTCTGCATCTTTTGGGAATCAATCACAAACACTTCACCTACCGGTACGCCGGGCGCGATTTCAGGCTGACCGACGTCCACGGGCGGGTCGTCAAAGATGTCGTTGCTTGAACAAAAACAACTTTATGAAAACCATTGCCTACCTCTTCCTACTGTTTGCATTTGTCACTCAACTTGCCGCCAAGACGGATACCTGGCCCGTCTACGCCTTTCAGAACGGAGTTCACTTCAAGACCACTGCGGATCGCGTCAAGGTCGTCAAGGAACTGGGCTACGACGGGATCGGGTCGGCCAAGCTTGCCCAGAGCGACCTTCCCCTCCCCCAGCGCCTCAAGCTCTACGACGAGGCCGGACTGAAACTCTTCAGCTTCTACGTCGGCGGTCGACTGGGAGCCAACGGGCATAGCTACGGCAAGGAAATCAGCCAAGCCATCAAAGAGCTCAAGGGACGGGATACTATTCTCGAGTTGTTCGTCCAGGGAAACAAGAAGAGCAACACCGACGAGCAGGCAGTCGCCTTTGTTCGGGAGATCGCCGACCAAGCCAAGGAGTCCGGCCTGCGCATCGTGCTCTATCCACATGCAGGATTTTACATCGACACCTTGGGAGACGCCGTTCGGGTGGCCCGCAAGTGCAAGCGCGACAACGTCGGGGTCATGTTCAACCTATGCCACTACTTGAAGGTCGAACCGAAGACCGACCTCAAGACCGCCCTCACCGATGCCAAGCCACTCCTTTGGCAGGTCAGCACCAATGGAGCGAAGAAAGGGGGGAACAGCTGGGGCCAACTCATCCAAACCCTCGATCGGGGAGACTACGACCAGAAGGCCCTTTTTCAAATGCTTCGTGAGCTCGGTTTCCAAGGGAACGTCGGATTCCAGTGCTACGCCATCCGGGGAGACTCGCGCGACAACCTCAAGAGATCCATCGGGGCTTGGAACAAGCTGCATTCGAAGTAATCGCACCATGAAGCTTTACTTTGCGGGGGCTATCCGCGGCGGGCGACAGGACGCCTCGACCTACCACGCTATGATCGCCC
>JABHOU010000612.1 GCA_018695085.1 Opitutia bacterium
CAAGAAAAACCAAGGTTCCGGTAGAGGGTCCGACAATTCCAGAATACCCTCCAGTTCTGCGCGAAAACTTCGCTTGAGCTCAAACGATGCCCGCGGCCTTCTTTTCGACCGGGACATCGTAGCCTTTTACGGAGATCCCGCATGGCAAGCTAAAATGGCCGACGGCAAACGTAACTGGAAACAAGACCTCACTCGAAAAGGCGATGAGTATAGTTTCTCCATCACTCCGACACTTGGCTCGGCCAGCTACGCACCCATCAACGAGAACGGGGTTCAACGCGGATATCGTCCTTTTATTGCATTCTTCGACAAAAGACTAAAGGAAGCAGAGGTTGTCTCCGGGCAAGAACTCGATCCAGTAATCACCGACACTTTCATACTAGTGCCCAACCCACCAAGCAAAAAACCCGCCAAGCCCATCGAAGTCGTCTTCAGGGCAAAAGAAATCTAGGCGGGCGGGCGGAGCTCATGCTCCTAAACAAAACTTTAAGATAAAGAAGATTGAGAGTTTAAGATCGTGAATTGGTGAAAGCTCCAAAATTCAAGTTCCTCAAAAGGAAAAAATTAACGCCGTAAAGTATCACCAAGCCAAGCGATGACGGCCTCGCTCATTGGTTCAAGGCCATCCTCGGAGAAGACATGATCCGTTCCAGGAATCTCAACCAGTTTTTTGGGATCATTTGCCAGAGCGAAGATTTCTCGGGAATCCTCAATGGGCACCACATCGTCTTCAGTTCCATGGATGAAAAGCCAAGGAACTGTAACCTTGGAGGCTTTCGGAGCAGTAGATCGAATTGTCTTCATGTCGGAGAGGAAAACTTTTGACAGTGGGCATGAAGGATCTTCCCACATGCACCCTGAATCGGGTGCTTCTTCTCCAAATTCGCGATCGTAAAATGCTTCCGTGTTAACCATTCCAGCAAGAGAAATGAGATGATGTATTCGACTGTCACTCGCAGCAGCAAGCACACCAACTGCTCCGCCCATGCTGTGCCCGGCGTAGGTTGCGCGAAGGCCTGCAGACTCAGTAGCGGTAAGCACGGCTTTCAGATCCTCGACTTCCTTGGAAATCGTACATTCACGAAAACTTCCTTCCGAAGAACCATTCCCTGCAAAGGAGAACCTCAATACGGGCACTCCTTCCGCCGCAACGGCTTCTGACAATGCTACGACAAAAGGCCTGTCCTTGTTACCAGTCACGCCATGACCTATAATTAAAACATCGCGGGCATTGGTAGCCCCTTCATGAAAGGTGAAATCGATTGTTTCACCACTTGGGTTTTTTATTGTTCCAAACATGTCAGCAGGCTTACGACGAGTGCCCTTAAGTTGGCAAGCGCGCATTATTGAAAGGAGAATAAGAATTGGTAGCTAGTAGCTGCTTGATCGGTTCAAAGAGTCGATTAAAAAAGCATATGCCAAAGTCTTCAGTTTAAGGTCCGAAAAGATTTCCTTATGCATAGGCGGAGCGATCATACCAAGGATTCTGGATCTATTTGAGACTGAAAGCCTTCGGCAAGTAACAGCCCAAGCAAGAGCATTTGATTTTATTGATTCCGCATCGGAAGTTCGAGCGGCGAATAGAGAAGGAGGATATTCTGCCTTTGGGAAACGATCAATAGGCACACTTCCCATTGGAGAGAGGAAAGCAACCGCAGTAAAAAGTTGTGGGCTATGCGACATCGCAAGAGCAAGCAAATCCGCCTGCTCTCCGTAGGCACAAACACCAACGGTTCTAGCATCATCCAAATCCGAGCCGACAAGAAAACCAACTACTTCTAAAACCTCGGCAAAGTTGTTCACTGTCGCCAAGGCATAATCCACTCCATGATCAAGAAGACTCGATGATTCGATGGACAACTCATTATAACTACCACCCACCGAAAGACCGCCAGGGCCAGTTAGGGTCAGGATGATATGACTGTTCGCCTTGGAAACGGATGAGGAGCGAACAAGAAACCCACCTGGGATTGAAAGCTTTTCAGTGGAATCAGCTCGGCCAATACTGCCAGTCCAGAAAGAGTCATAAAGTTGGTCGCGAAAAGGACGAAGATACCTAAGAGCATTTTGACTGTATTCGGTTTCAGGTTCTTCATAAGAACGAGGTTCGGTTTCAGATGAAAATTCAGGGGGCAGAGACCATGAATCAAGAGGTATCCATGAACAATAATCATAAAACCAATTATTTTCCAATTGGCACATAGTGAGAAGCTGATTTTTTCTTGAAGCATATTTACCCCAAAACCTGTAAGTTGTCTGCTCGCAAAACCAGAGAGCGAAGCAACTGAAAAGGATGCCAATCAAAAGTTTCATGCCACAAGAATGGCGATAACCACAAAAACCAACCCAGACCTCGTTCCTCTTGACCCCGACAGAGCTCCGCGCAAACATTTACTTTTCAATAAATGAAATATCATCAAATACAAAGGATAACTCAAATAGTTATTACGGTCGCCAGTATCAATTTAATGGGGTGCGGGGATGATGATCGTTCCCTTTTCAGTACATCGAAAGATTCGAAGATCGCGACAAAGCCCAGTTACGAGGGCGAGAGACTGAATGGCATCCCTCACGGCAAAGGGATTTTCACCTTTCCGAATGGAGCAAGATATGAAGGACAGCTTACTAACGGCAAGCCCAACGGTTTCGGCGTAAACTTATTCGCCAACGGGGATCGGTATGAGGGCGAGTACCTAAAAGGAAAATCGCACGGACAAGGCAAAATCACCATGAAGAGCGGAAGTTCGTATGAAGGGACATGGCAGGAAGGAATGATGGAGGGAAAGGGAACTTATTCGTATGCTGATGGTAGAAGATACGAAGGGGACTTTCATTTTAGTGAAATCGAAGGCACAGGAATCATGACTTACCCCGACGCGAGTCGATACGAAGGAGAATTCAAGCATGGCAAACGAAACGGACGAGGCAAACTTTTGCTTGCAGACGGAAAGGAATATGAAGGGGATTTTCGGGACGACAAACCAAATGGCATAGGCATCGTGAAAG
>JABHOU010000557.1 GCA_018695085.1 Opitutia bacterium
ACGGGAACAGAGAAACCTGCAGATCGTTCTTTTTCTTCTTCTTCATTGAATCGAGGAGTCAGAATCAAGAAAACTGGAACTGGCTAGGTGTTTTGCTCTTCAATAGAAGTGCTCTGGATTATGTGAGCAAATTGCACGGCTATTTGCGTCATTTGCTGGGCAACAACACTTTGAGACTCCTGCAATTGCAACAAGTAGGCCTGAAGGTTTTCCATGCGACCGATGGTATCGTCGGATTGCCCTGAATCCGAAATGGAAGAAACAGAAAGTGGCTCTCGCAAGCGCTTCAAGAAGTACTCGTTGCAATACTCATCGACCTTATTCAGTAAATCCTCCTCATTTTTTTGCATTATGCTGGTAGGGAACATAACAAAAAGACTGAAAACCAAGGACACTAGCGTAGTATCAAAGGCCTCACTCAAGCCCCCCGTAACTTGCCCTAACTGTTCCTTGATTACCTCAATGTCAGCCGCGGCTCCCATTTCTCCTCCAAAGCTAGATACAGCATCACTAATACCCAAGACCGTCCCGATAAAACCGAGGATCGGGATGGCCCAGATAAAAACCTTGATCAGGACATAGCTCGAATCAACCATTGTGGCATCAATTTCCGATTGTGATTTAAGCATATCCGCGGTTTCAGAATGGTTTTTGCGAACGCTAAAGTGCTCCAAGCCTCGAAAAATTCGGGTGAGAAGAAAACTTTGCCTTGGATCGAATCCTAGTCTTTTGATGTGAGTGTAAAACTCGCCTACGTTATCCTCTCTTATGTCTACGGAAATATCTTCAGGTAAAAGCTTGAACTGCATTACGTTCACTTGATTACTAAGCTTTTTCCTCTTAAACCAAAGAATTGCAAAGGACCAACCGGTAAGATAGGTCAGAACATAAGGGACCCACCCACGCTCATAAAAGTAATCGTAAAAAATCTTGGTACTGTCCGACAATAGAAAGACTAGTAAAAACAAATAGAAAACAATTTCGATACCAAGTCCCACCAAAGCGGTAATAGCCATAGGCACCGAAGTAGCGGAGGCATTGTCGAACTTCCCCATTTCATCGGCGCTTCGTTGCAAACGATTGACTTGAACCGCTCTTTCCTTGGCCTTAGCCGGAATCTTAGTTTTCAATTTCGGTTTACCATTCATTATTGTACTTTAGGATATTATTATCGTTTGACACAAAGAAAATATAGATTGATTGAGATAAGATAACCTTTTGAAAATAAATTAATGGTAGGTACATTTAATAAAGACGGAAAACCGCGCAAGAAGGGAAGCGGCAAGACGAGAGGGGCTGGTTGCTACGCCAAGATACCGTGGTCCGACCTGAAAAAATTCATTGGGCCCGAAGTTTCCATCCCAGTCAGCAGAGTGTGGTTACGAAACTTGAATGCCGATCTCGACAAGTATGTTGACCAATCGTCAAATCCCTTGCCAAAACCTAGCGTGGACGAAAGCCTTCCCACATCTGCCAGCACCGCCGAAACCTCGCCCGAATCTACACCCGAGCTTTCGACGAAGTTGGAAGAAATCGTAGCCATTCCTGAACCGGAGTCTCTGGAATCAGATGATTCATCCGATTTTGCAGAAACAGAGTTTTCATCAGCTTCCGAACCGGATTCCGAAGAAACCGAAGAAGCTCCAGAGAAGAAGGATGATTCTCTGCCCAAAGCGAAGGAAGAAGCAGAAGAGATTTCCTCGGGAAATTCTTTAGCGGGAATCGCCTACCGTTACTCTCAGAACTTCGATCTATAAGCCCCGATGGGCTTACAAGACCGGAAAGCTGGTACAAAAAACGCTAAGGATTTACGGCAGGTCCGAAAGGATCAGCTGGTAAAGGTGCTTCGCCTCCGGGAACAGGCATCGGAGCAGGACCACCGGGTGCAGGAGCAAAAGGATTAGCCGGCATTGGGGCGTTTCCTCCTCCGGGAGCAGGTCCTCCAGGGGCCGGAGCAAAAGGATTGGCTTCAATGGGAACGGGAGCGACAGGATCAGGAGCAGGACCACCAGGTGCAGGAACCAAAGGATCGACTGGTGCGGCGGCCTCTCCTCCGCCAGGGGCAGGAGGAAAGGGGTTTTCCATTGCTGGAGGGTTACCGGGTACGGGAGCAGGTCCTCCAGGTGCAGGCGCAAAAGGGTTGGCCGGCATTGGGGCGTTTCCTCCTCCGGGAACAACTCCGGGAACGATTGGCTGTCCAGCTCCAGGATCAAGAGGTGGCACAAGAGGTTGCTCCATGACAGGGAGACCCAAACCAGGAGGAGCTCCGGGATCGGGATTAGGAAATGCCGCAGGAGGCATAGCCGTACCAGGAAGAGGAGCAGAGGGAACTGGAACTGCCCCCGGCAAAGGGGTAAAAGGGGAAGGAGTTGCTATTCCTCCGGACACCGGGTTCGAAGGGGGAAGGGCAAAGGGTGCGATTTCCGAAGTGCCATCGACCACAGGGAAAGGTTCGGGTGCAAAGGGAGCTGGTTCTGGGGCTGATGAAATGACCGGATTGGGAGAAAAAGGCTCCGATGAAGGTTCAAACGTTGGAGCAGGAAAAGCGGAAGCGGGAACAAATGAGTTGCCCCCAGATAGCGAAGCAGGTTCAGGCTTCTCTGCTTTCACCACATCGGTTTCGGGATTGGCCTCCAAGTCCTCGACCTTAACGTTCCGTACCCACCAGTCACGAAAAACAATGGTTCCGTCTTCCTTGTATTCTTGAACGGCTCCCCAACGAGTCCCTTTATGGACGGGGATAAGAAGCCGACGATCGTGATCGTACTTGTGTCGAGCCATCCAAGATTTCTCTACTGCCGCAACCCTGTAAGGAGATGCAAAACTAGGAGCACGAGTACCGCGATACTCAGCAACCGAGCGACAGGATCCAAGAAAGAAGGTAAAGCTCAGGAGACAGGACAACCCTAGGAAGAGTGATAACCTTATCGAGTTCATGTAATAACAAAAAAGCATCTAAGGACAACAAGCAAGCGAGGAGTGAACCAACGATGGGAATTTACCTTACACTTGAAAGAAGTTTAAGTTTGTTCGAACTCATGCTGAAGCATTCGATTTCACCATTTTGAAGATTGCAACGGTAAATCCAGCGTTCGTTTACATCGCAAATAAACTGGAACTGGGGAGGTTCCGGTAATTTCTGGGTCCTGAGGTTATCCGATATCGTTTGAAAAATAATGGAGTGAATACGGTCGTAGTTGATTTTTTCCTGTTTGCCGATGGCTTCCTCAATGTCTCCGCGCACATCATTGAGACTTTCGTGAACGACTCCCGAAAGTCTATCGTAATCGATTTCCGCCAATGGACGCGCGGACAAAGCCTTCAAAATCTCTTTATTAAAATGAGGGGAGGCGCTTGTCGCAGAAACAGCAGAGGATAAATCTTTGGAAACTCTAGACGATGGAACCGAAACCTGACCGGTATTCGATGCCCCCGATTCACCTGACTCAAAACAGCTGGTGATTAGAAAGAAAATGAGAAGGGAGAGTGAAATTTTCATAGCGAACGGAAAAATATTTGGCGATTCAAACAATGAATATCTGGTTAAGAGAAAGCCTCGAAACCTCTTAGGTCAAGCTTGGGATGTGGTTTAAGTTCCTTTCGAGCTTGCCATTAAGGTATGTGGAAATTCCATATTGCCCAATGATTGAACATATACGCTGGGGAATCCTAGGTACTGGTCGAATTGCAAATGCCTTTGCAGAAGGACTCTCTGTCCTTTCCGCTGCCGAACTGAAGGCCGTAGGTTCGCGAAATCGCAAGACTGCCATAGCTTTTGCCGAAAAGTGGCGGATTGCCAATCGTCACGCTTCCTACGAATCCTTAGCGTCCGACCAAGAAATAGACGCAGTCTACATAGCAACACCGCACACGGAGCATGCCTCAAATACCGTAATGTGCCTTGAGGCAGGCAAAGCTGTTCTTTGCGAAAAGCCGATGGCCGTAAATGCCAAGCAGATTAGGCATATGGTCGATGTGGCTCGAACCAACAAAACATTGTTGATGGAGGGGATGTGGTCACGATTTCCACCTGGAATGGCGAAGGTTCGTGAACTCGTTGCCAACGGAACCTTGGGCAAACTTCGCTCCCTACAGGCCGACTTCGGCTTCAAGGCCAAGAATCGCGACCCAAAAGGTAGATTGCTAAACCTGGAATTGGCAGGTGGTTCGCTTCTGGATATTGGTATTTATCCGATATCCCTATCCTCCATGCTCTTTGGCAAACCGGAAAAAGTCGTCACCACTTGGCACAAGGGCGAAACAGGAGTGGACGAGCAAGCGGCATATATCTTTCGGCACGCCGAAGGAGCGCTTGCAATCATGCATTCTTCTCTTGAGGCTCAAACCTCTCAGGAAACGGTAATTGCAGGCAGCGAAGCGAAGTTGAAAATTTCGAGGC
>JABHOU010000613.1 GCA_018695085.1 Opitutia bacterium
GCTTTCGACCAAGCCGGCGTAGACACCAAGACCGGTCTGGAACACATAGCCCGCATCGGGTTCGACACGGTAGACGTTTTCACCGAGGCCATGACCATACAGGAAGACGAGATTCAGCTTATTGAATCAACCTGCGGGGAAAACAACCTGCCCATCGTTTCCGTCGTCGTCGTCGCCGCAGGGTTGATCGACTTCAATGACCCTGTTCGCGACTTCCATGTAGAAAGGGCAAAGAAATTCGTAGATCTCGCCGCTCGCTTCAAATCGAACAACCTCCTTCTCGTCCTTGGCGAATACATTTGGCAACGCGAAGTGATCCCTCCTGAAGCGCAATGGCAATGGGCCGTGGAAAACACCCGCAAGATAGCCGACTACGCAGCCGAGCACGGAATCGAAATTGCCCTCGAACTCGAGCCGTTTAGGCTGAGCTTGCTCAACAACGTAAAGGAAATGGTCAGGTTCATCGACGACTGCGACCACCCTGCGGTGAAGGCCAATATCGACGTCAGTCACCTCGTGCTCGCCGACGTATCTCCCGCCGAACTGTCTACCCTCAAGGGGAAGGCCACCCATGTGCACATTAGTGATTGTGACGGCAAGGTGCATGGAGACCTTCCTCCTGGTCGAGGAGTAGTAAAGTTCTCCCCCTACCTGCAAGCCATCAAGGATCTCGATTTCGATGGTTCCGTTTCACTCGAACTGGAGTACTCCCCTGATCCAGCGAAAATCGTCGAGTGGGTGGAGGAAGCCTACCGCTCAACAGCCGAAATGATGGAACTGGTAGGTCTTCGCAGCTAAGAACGCGAGATGCCTGAAGACGACGACTATGGTTTGAGCCCCGAAAAGGTCGAAAAGACGATCGATCCTCCACCAGTCGACTACCTTCCCAAGAAACCGAAAAGCTACAACCCGAAGATCGGCTTGATCGGAGCCGGTGGGATCAGCGAGTTCCACCTCAAGAACTACAAGGCTTGCGGCTTCGAGGTCGCGGCCATTGCCAACCGTACGCGATCCAAGGCCGAAGAGAAACGGGATCAGTTTTATCCCGACGCACTCGTCTTCGAAGATTATCGAAAATTGCTGGCGGTCGAGGATATCGAAGTCGTCGACGTGACACCCCACCCCGCCGATCGTTTGCCCATCCTTCGAGAGTCATTGGAGGCGGGCAAACACGTCCTCAGTCAAAAACCATTCGTACTAGATCTCGATGAAGGCGAAAAGCTTGTCGCCTTGGCCCAAGAGAAAAACCTGAATATCGCCATCAACCAGAACGGTCGATGGGCTCCTCATTTCAGCTACCTTCGCAACGCAATCGCATCAGGTTTGATCGGGCGAGTGACCTCTGTGGATTTTTCACTCCAATGGGATCAGACTTGGATTAAGGGTATTCCCGGATTCGAAAACATCAGGCACATGGTGCTGTTCGATTTCGCCGTTCATTGGTTCGATATAACCTGCAGCCTGATGACCGGGCAAAAGCCGAGCAAGGTTTTCGCGTCCGCCGTTCATTATTCCGAGCAGGTGTATCGTCCGCCCGCCCTCGGCGCAGTGATCGTGGATTATCCCGAAGCTCAGGTGCGCATGGCATTCAATGCGCACGCCAAACTGGGAGAAGAAGACGTCACAACCGTGGTCGGCACCAAAGGCACTCTTAGAACGCGAGGCCCGGGGCTCAACGACCAAGCCGAAATCGAGGTTTGCCTGGAGGAAGGCTCGGTCAAGGTTCCGTTGACCGGCAGTTGGTTTGAATCGGGCTTTCAAGGAACCATGGGCGAACTGCTATGCGCAATAGAGGAGAACCGCGAACCTTCCCACAGCGCAAGAAACAACCTGCAATCACTGGAGCTTTGCTTCGCCGCCCTTCAAAGCGCCGAGAGCGGGCATCCAGTCAAACCCGGAAAAGCTCGAACCCCGCAGACGGATTAGTTGCAAACAAACCGGAAACCCAATCAGGGGGCAGGCTCTGCAACTTCCTCAACTTCAGCATTTAGGCTCTTGAAGAGCTTGAACAAGGGGCTATCGGTCGTAAGAATGAGAGAGGACTGACGATCGAGAATCATCTTGTAAGTTTCCAAAGTTTGTAGAAAGGCGTAAAACTCAGCCGCCTCGGGTGTTTTGTTAAAAGCCTTGGCATAAATCGCGGTGGCATTGGCATCCGCCTTGCCTCGAATTTCCTCCACCGTTCTGTAAGCTTCCGAGGCCACCACCGCTAATTCTCGTTCTTTCTCTCCTTCGATCCTTGCGGCCTCCCCGTCGCCCTCGAACCGATACCGCGCCGCAATTTCCTGCCGTTCACTAATCATGCTGCCGTAAATTTCCCGGCGTACGGTCTCGTTGTAATTGATGCGCTTAAAACGGATGTCGAGTAATTCAATACCGAGGTTCTTGAGCTTCGGGCCAGCCGTTTCGAAGATCTGGGCTTCAACGTCCTCCCGACCAAAACTAAGATCAGTGAATACGCTTCCGTTACGTTCGTTCAGCTCGATTAGATTTTCATCGCGGGCTGGAACTCGATCCTTGGTCGTGCGAATGATTTCGATGATTTCATGCTTGGCCACAGCATTGCGGGTTTCGCTTCCGAGGATATCGTTCAAACGAGAGCGGGCGCTACGTTCGTCCCGAAGATTAGTGAAATACAGTTTGGGGTCGCTTATTCGCCAACGGGCAAAGGTGTCTACGATCAGGTAGTCTTTTTTCTTGGTGGACATTTCATTCGCAGGCCCATCCCAAGGAAGGAAACGTTTTTCAATTCGATTCACTTTCTGAACGAAGGGAAGTTTGAAATGCAAGCCCGGTGCGGTCACAGGATCTCCTTCAATTTCCCCAAACTGGGTAATGATCACCTGCTCCGTCTCGTGCACTACATAGGCACTGAGAAATAAAGCGAATATCGCCATCGGAAAAAGGAACAGAAGAGGGAAAAAGAATGCGTTCAGTTTGAGCCTCATCGTCCCCCTCCATTCTGTCCCGTTTCCAGTTGAAGGAGAGGAAGAACTTGAGAAGCATCTTCATCGAGAATTATTTTGCGACCAAGTTGAGGCAATACCTCTTTCATCGTTTCCAGATAAAGACGTTGCTTAGTGACTTCGGGAGCCTTGAGATATTCGTCAAACACCGCATTGAATCGAGCCACGTCTCCCTCGGCTTCGTTTACCCTCTTTTCCGCATAACCTTCGGCTGCTTGAATCTTTTGCTTTGCTTCTCCCTCGGCCTTGCGAACCTCCTCTTTCTTACCCTCCGCAACGTTGATCATACGCTTCTTTTCTTGTTTCGCCTGATTGACCTCATTAAAAGAAGGTTCAACGACGGGAGGAGGCTTGACGTTAAGAAGTTGTATGAGGTCAATCTGTATGCCGAGCTCGTAAGGATGTTTGTTCACCTGTTCCGCCAGCATTATTTTAGCTTGTTCCTCGATTTCCTGTCGTCCGATTGTAATCACCTCGTCCACGGTAC
>JABHOU010000210.1 GCA_018695085.1 Opitutia bacterium
AGAAACTCGCGTGAACGTCGTTTCGATCCTGCCTGCCGAAAGATCCTTGGCAAAGATAACCAAGGAGGTGACCTGGTTGCTCGAACATGATAGCGAGGATGCGAATGCCTTTATGGAGGAAGTACATGCTGTCTCCGGAGAAGGCCGAGGAAATACCAGGATGCACTTCGCTTTCGCCGCTGCGAATGGAAAGGACGCCCTTGTCGCGGAAACGGATCCCCGTTTCACCATCAGCTTCTCTTCCGAGGGGTTCAAGGATCTTCGGGCTCGTTCGGGTGTACTTGGAGTAAAGGTTATCTTGGATCCGCCCCCTCCGCCGGAGGAGCCTGCCTGGGCGAAGCGAGCCAAAGGAGGTTGATGCTTCTTGCCTCCCGAATGGAGCGGACACGAGCCTCGTGAGGTAGCCTTTTTTCTTTTTTAGTAGGATCGAAATGTAGCTTCTTCGCACTTGACCGTTTTTCTCGCCAAGTCTATTTTGGTCCTCTTTCTCACATTCTCATAAGCAATATGTCGGTTGAAATAAAGATTCGTAAGGGTGAAACCATGGACCGTGCCATTCGGCGCCTCAAGAAGCGTCTGGATCGCGAAGGTATCATTCGCGATGCCCGGGCCAAGCGGTATTTCGAGAAGCCCTCGGACAAGAAACGTCGCGCCAGAGAAGTAGCTGCTTTCAGCCAAATGCTTCGGACGCGATACGAGAAACTTTAATTGTTTCTCCTTTCTCTTTGTTTTTTTGCCTCGCACAACTGCGTGGCGTTCTTAGGGATTAGGTGTTTTTAAACGCCTGTGTCTCAGCTAAGCCCCAGATTTGCTCCGAATATAAGGAAAGAGTGGGAGTTCTTTGATCGCGATAATTCGAGTGCTTTAGAATTCCGAAAACTTTGCCAGCGCATGATTGACGTTGGCGATTCTCTTCTGGCTTACGACGTGGCGAAGGTTGGACTTAAGAAATTTCCGGAAGATAGAACACTCAGCCAAAAGGCAGCCTCGGCATTGATTAACGCCGGGTCTCCTCTCAAAGCTACCCATATTCTCGAAGAACTGGTGGCTGTGGGAGATCGTGACGTCGAGGCACATAGTCTTCTTGCAAGCGCTTACAAGGATTTGTGGCAATATGCTTCTGATCCAGAAAGCAAGAAACGATACGCCGAGCTTGCCATCGCTCGTTACAAGGAAGGGTTTTCCACAACTAGCTTTGATACTTTTAAGCAAAGTCGCGTAAAGGACGTCGGAACTGAGTATTACCCCTGCATCAACGTAGCTTTCATGTACTTGTTGTCCGGAGATGCGGAAGAGGCTCGTTCTTATTCGACGCGCGCTTTGGAAATCTGCCGGAACCTGAAGCTGAACTCACTTGGAGATTATTGGTCTCAGGCAACGACCGGTGAGGCATACCTAATCGAAGGAGAGCTCGATGCATCCTTGGAAGCCTATGCGGAAGCTGTGGCCATGCCTGATGCCGAACCTGCCAAAATTGCGACCACCCGAACGCAGGCAATCCAAATTGCCTCCGCCTATGAAGACCCCATGGTCTTGGAACAAATTACAGGTGTTTTTCCTCAAACGGGAATAATCGCTTGCTCCGGTCACGTTATTGATAAAAAGGGTGGGTCCATTCGGTTTCCCTCCGAAGCCGAGGCATTGGCAAAGGTGGAAATCGAGGCGGCTTTGGATAAACTCGATTGTTCCTACGGCTTTAGTTCCGCTGCCTGCGGTACGGACATTCTCTTTATCGAGGCCATGCTTGCCCGCGGAGGTGAGGTGCATGTCTTTCTCCCGTTCAACAAGAAGGATTTCATAGAGACCAGTGTTCGCCGGGCGGGGGGCAACTGGGTGCAACGTTTTGAACGTGCCTTGGATAAAGCGCAGTATGTTCATTACGTGACGGAGGAAGAATACCTTGGCGATGATACTCTTTTTGAGCTTTGTAACGATGTTCTCGTGGGGTTTGCCGCAATGAGGGCTCATACCTTGGACGAGGACCCGAAACTACTGGTGCTCTGGAATGGCGAGGGAGGCAGTACCGGTGGAACTGGCCAGTTGGTTACCCGTTGGAGCAAGCGTTTTGGCCCGCCCGAAATAATCGACTCGACCCAAATGCTTGCTTCCGCCTCCATCGAGTCCACACCTGTTCGCAAATCGGGTGAAACCCAACCTGCCTTTCTCGTGGCAGCATCCCGAACCGCGGAAACTGGGCCCGTACGTCTAGTGAAGACTATGCTTTTCGCCGACGTACAAGGCTTTAGCAAACTTCCAGACTCAGATTCGCCCGTATACGTTGAGCAATTCCTGGGAGGTCTTGCCTCACTTTTGGACAAGCAATCTCGAAGACCTGCTTTTATTAATACTTGGGGGGATGCCATTTTTTGTGTTTTCGACGAGGTTGAAGATGGTCTGGCCTTCGCCTTGGACTTGCGAGATTTTGTTTCTCAGACTGATTGGAGCGAGAAAGGCTTACCTTTTGATTTCGACATACGCATCGCTTTGCATGCAGGTCCCGCTTACGCGGCTCATGATCCTCTCCTGAGGCGTACTAATTTTTTTGGCTCTCACGTTAACAAGGCTGCTCGAATCGAGCCGATTGCCTTGCCGGGATGCGTTTACGTTTCGGAAACAGTAGCGGGATTACTTTCCTTCGGTCATGATGACTTTGACTTCGAGTATGTAGGAAACATAGAGCTTGCCAAAGGGTTTGGTAGTTTCCCTATTTACCTCTTGCAGCGTTCCGGGTACATTGATTACTGACCTGTTCTCTTCGACCATGATTGCCAACAATGCCACACCAGTTCCTTTCGAGGCTTATTCCGGAGAAGGCTCTTACACTTTTGTAAGTTATGCCCACGCCGATAAAGTCTTCGTATACGAATGTATGGATTGGCTGCGCAAGCAAGGTGTTGATATGTGGTATGACGAGGGCATTGCTCCAGCCGGCGAATGGGTTGAGGAAATTGCGACGGCGATAAAGGGATCTAAGCTATTCATCGTTTTTATTTCTCCCGATGCAGTTGAGTCTCGTTATGTGAGAAGCGAGGTGGGATACGCTCTCAGCCTCGACAAGGACATCCTGTCTATTTATCTTAGAGAGACCGATCTTCCGGCTGGTCTGGATCTTTGCCTGCAGCCTTTTCAGTCTATCCAGACTTCCGATGCCGATTGGCGAAAAAAGGCCAAGCAAGCAATCCTTGATCTCTTAGGTAAAACTGAGAAGCTACAAACGGTCAGTGGAGTTTCGTCTAAATCCATGAGGAAGATAGATGTTTTCGATGTCGATTTGTGGCCAGTTTGGGATGCTGCTCGCGAGGCACAGAGACGGAGGGTTCTCCGCCGGCTTGAAGCAACTACAGAGAAGATTGCCCCTGTTCTTCTCCAAGATGAAGTGGTGTCAGATCTTCCCAAGGATGAAGCTTTTCAGCCCCCCCCTAAGGAGGAGGGTTCTCCTCGAGTTAAGCTAGATCTGCCACCGAAACCACCCAGTGACTTGGCGATTTCGAGAAAATCTAGAAAGCCTTCAAATACCCGCATCCCAGTTGCTTTGGAGGCGAAGATTGAAGCCAAAACTGCAAGCGAGCCAAGTGAGCCAGAGGCTCATCAAGATATTTTGGGTTCCGATTATTCTTGGATACCTTCGGGCTCCCTTACCGTTTGGGTGCCTTACGCAAACGAGGCTCGTTTGGTTGAAATGCAGGAAGGGTTCTGGATTGGACAACATCTCGTAACTCAAGAAGTCTACAGTAGCGTCATGGGGTTGAATCCCAGTCATATTGATGACGGAGACGGTTTCTTTCGCGAAAATTTACCTGTTAACAATGTTTCTTGGCTGGACGCAGTGTCTTTTTGCAAGGCAATGACCAATCTTGGGAAACGCCATGATCATGTGCCCAAGGGTTACGAGTATCGACTACCTTCGGAGGTAGAATGGGAATATGCCTGTCGGGCTGGTAGTTCCACTGACTATTATTTTGGTGATGATCCTTCGGATCTATTTCAACACGCCTGGTTTAAAGACAATAGCAAAAAGCAAATTCACCCAGTTGGCTTGAAGCAAGCGAACCCTTGGGGGTTGTATGACCTGTATGGTAATATACGTGAGTGGGTCGGCAATTCTTTCGTAAATACATTGCTTGATGATTCCGAGCAGGATGAGTTTCGAATAAGTCGTGGTGGTGGGTACATGAAGAGCGCGGCGGAGTGCAAGTCCTCGTCACGTTCAACAAATTCCCTCTATCACCGTTTTCGTAATCTCGGATTTCGTGTAGTCTTGGCGAAAATAATCTAAATTGTAGGCGATTTGATTTTCTGAACTCATCGGGATTTCCGTTGCCTCAGTCACCGTAGGGCATAGCCTTATTGGTTTTTTCCACATGAGCGAAACTAAAGAACCTAGTGATTTAACCGATATCGAAACGAGCGACCTCTTTGCCGTACGCAAGGCCAAGCTGGACTCTTTGCGTGAGTCGGGCTCCGATCCCTTTTCTGCCAATTGCCATCAGTCTCACACTTCGGAACAGGCAAAAGCTCTCTTGCCTGAAGCAGATGAGGAAGGTCCGGAGGTGTCGGTCGTGGGACGAATTGTTATCTTTCGCTTGATGGGTAAAGCCAGTTTTCTGAAACTTCTGGACAGAGATGGTCGTATTCAAGCCTATGTGCGACGCGATGCGATTGGCGACGACGCCTATGCCGAGTTCAAGAAATTGGATCTCGGTGACTTTATAGGCGTGCGAGGAAAGTTATTCCGTACCAAGACTGGAGAAATTACCGTCAGGGCTGAAGAGTATACCTTGGTTTCGAAATCTCTTCGCCCTCTTCCTGAGAAGTGGCATGGTCTCACTGACAACGAGCAAATCTACCGTCAGCGTTATCTGGATCTCGTAGTCAACGAAGATTCGAGAGAACGCTTCAAGGCTCGTAGCGCCATCATTCGGCACATGCGCGAATTCCTTTGGGAACGCGAATTCCTCGAAGTGGAGACCCCCATGCTACAAGCCGTATCCGGTGGGGCAGCAGCTCGGCCTTTTCAAACTCACTTCAATGCTCTTTCCTGTGACTTCAATCTTCGGATTGCCCTTGAATTGCATTTGAAGCGCCTTCTCGTGGGTGGTTTTGATCGCGTATTTGAAATCGGGAGAGTGTTTCGTAATGAGGGACTTTCCCGAAGGCACAACCCCGAATTCACCATGTTGGAGGCTTACCAAGCCTACACCGATTTTCGTGGGATGATGGAACTCACTCGATCCCTTGTTC
>JABHOU010000615.1 GCA_018695085.1 Opitutia bacterium
ATGGAGGGAGAAAAGCTTTGGTCGAAGGACTTGGGCCAATTCCCCGGAGACTGGGGTGTAGCCGCATCACCGGTAATTCTTGGCGACCAAGTCATACAAAACTGCGATGCCATTGGCCCCTCACGCCTAGTCTCTCTCGACAAGGCAACGGGCAACATAATCTGGGAAACAAAACGGGAAGACAAGCCACGCGGCGGTTGGAGTACACCCGTCTTCATTGAAACAAAGGGACCACCTCAACTCGTCCTCAACGGTGAATTCGGTGCAAAGGGTTACGATCCCGCTAAGGGCAAGGAACTCTGGTTTTGCAAATCCTTCAACGGGCGCGGTTCTCCCGTCCCCTTCCATGCCAATGGCCTGATCTACGTTGTAAACGGGAAACCTGGCGATCTTTATGTAGTGGACCCGAATGGTTCCGGAGACATCACAAAAACCAACATGGCATGGCATGCAAAGCGGAACGGAGGACGAGACCTACCATCCCCTGCCGTCATAGGCGACTTCGTACTTGTTACTGCCATGGGAGGAGTGACCACTTGCTATGACGCGAAAACTGGCAAAACCCACTGGGTCGATCGACTGGAGGGAGCCTTTTCGGGATCCCCTCTCATATCCAACGGGCTTTACTACATTCAAAACGAAGCCGGTGTTGCTTATGTAGTTAGGCCAAACAATAAAGCACTTGAAATCTTATCCAGGAACGATTTGGGAGCTTCGACAGACGAAATATTTCGTGCCACACTATCACCTATCGATGGAAAAGTTTACACTCGATCGCAAGCTACGCTATATTGCCTCAAAGGAGAAAACTAGAGGAATCTCTGTTTAAGAAAATGGCGAGGTTTTTTCATTTTCAGCTCGCACCGTAATGCCTCGGCGCATAATTTCCAGTAGAGGAAACTGTTAAGAGAATAATACGATGCTGACTGTCAACACTTCCCCTTTTGGAAATCAAGATTGCGAAGGTGTTTCTAGACGCGACTTCATTCGCGCAGGAAGTCTGGGACTAGGTGCGATGTCACTCCCGGCCTTGCTGGCAAGCAAGGCATACGCCACTCGAGCTAAAGCGGACTACGTAAGAGACAAGGCGGTAGTTATGCTATATCTGTCGGGCGGAGCCAGTCACATCGAAACATTCAACCCGAACATGGACGCCCCTTCGCCCTATAACAGTGTTACGGGTGAAGTGAATACCTCGCTGTCGGGCGTAACTTTTGGTGGCACTTTTCCATCTCTGGCCAAGTGGGCCCACAAAATGGCGATCGTCCGCTCTTTCAGCCACCCAATAGGCGGTCACGAACAGGCTCATGTCCATGTTTTATCGGGTGGCACCGACCCCAAGGGACAAGCAACCGAGGGTCGTAGCATCGGTTCTCTATATTCGCGAATTCGCGGAGCCAACCATCCGAAAACCGGATTTCCATCGTACGCGCTTCTAACGCATCCAGAGAAGGACGGCCAATATCGCAAGGAACTGGGACGCGTCGTTAAAGGGTCATGGCCGGGCGATCTCGGCTCATCTTACGCTCCCTTCATTCGTCAAGACAAGGTGGCGGGCAACCACAAGAACACGAAAAACGATTCCTCTTTCGGTAAAAGCAGCGTAGCTGCAGACATGCAACTAAACTTATCGCGTGAAAGGCTGGAAAACAGAAAAGCTCTCCTATCATCGATAGATAGTTTACACCGAGAAGCAGATGCGTCCGGAGCATTGGCGGCTGCCGACGAGTACGAACAGCGAGCCCTCGACCTCATCCTTGGATCCGCTGCAGACACCTTCGACTTGACCAAGGAAAAACCCAAGTTGCTAGAGGCCTACGACACTTCATCCATGAAGATCGGGCACAAGGTATTTCGTAAGTCCACCCTCGGGCATCAAATGTTGTTGGCTCGACGAATGGTGGAGTCAGGAGCTGGGTTTGTAACCGTACACAGTGCAGGCTGGGACATGCATGCCGATGGGAATAATCCCGGCATGGTAAAAGGCATGAATATGCTGGGTTGGACCGTGGACAAGGCGGTTTCCGCTTTTCTCCAAGACCTCGAAGACCGCGACTTGACCGACAAGGTGCTTCTCGTTCTGACTGGAGACTTTGGGCGTACTCCAACCATTAACAAAAAGGGTGGACGCGACCATTGGGCCAAGCTCGGCACCCTAGCCTTTGCGGGCGGAGGTCTGCCCATGGGGCAAGTCATCGGCAAAGCCGACCGGCGAAACGGCGAACCATCCGACAATCCTATTAGTCCCAACATGATGATGGGAACAATCCTCCACACATTGTTCGATTTCGGCCAACTACGTATCGCCCAAGGTATCCCAACTGAAATCTTGAAACGAGTAGAAGATGCCCACCCCATACCGGAATTAGTCAGCTAAGCAAGTAAGCTACCGTGAAAGTCATTCCCTCATTTGCCCTGCTCCTAGCTGGATCGAATTTTCTTTTTACAAATAAGATACATTGGGCGTTCGCACCCTTGATTCGACCTGCGGTAAAGAGGGGCTGGCTAGAACAGGGCAATCGCTTATCTCCTCTTTGAAAAGGTATTGAAATAAAGACCCTCCAAGACCGCTCCATGAAAAAAGCTTTTTTTATTTTGATCCTCTTGCTTACCCGTTTCTGCAACCTTGTCGCCGACGAACCCCGCCCTCTCTTCATCGAAGGCTATTCCAGCCAACTTAGCTACGCTCCCGGTGAGGAACTCAAGCTGCACACCTCGACCAGCGCCAGACAGTTCAGCATTCAAATCACGAGACGTGGAGCCAAGAATGAAACCGTTTTCTCCAAGTTCGGCATCCGCGGCGCCGAACACCCAATCCCCGAGAATGCCTCCTCCCATGGATGCAAGTGGCCAGTCGGGTTCAAGATGGCCATACCGACCGACTGGAAGAGCGGTTACTATGAGGTTTCGTTGAGGGTGGAGGAGCGCGACGGCAAATTCGTCCACCGCAACCGCCGGACCGCCGAAGGGAGTTGCCATTTTATTCTGCGGGCCGCCAACCCGGGCAAGAAATCGAAAATTCTCCTCCAGTTTTCCGTGAACACCTACAATGCCTACAACAACTGGGGCGGTTTCAGCCTCTACGGCTTCCATGGCCGGTCAAACCTACAAGGAAACCGGGTATCCTTCAATCGTCCGCCCCGTAGCATATTCAACAATTGGGAAGAACCTTTCGTGGCTTGGGCGGAAAGCAACGGTTACGAATTGGAATACGCCAGCAACATGGATCTCGAGCTGCGCCCCGAAATACTCGAAAACTACCGGCTCATCCTCAGCGTCGGCCATGACGA
>JABHOU010000617.1 GCA_018695085.1 Opitutia bacterium
CCGGAGGTAAAATCGTAGCCGAACAGGTCGTCGACCAAGCCATTGTCGTCGTCGTCCTCTCCATTGAGGATTTCGTTCGGGTTTTTCCAAAGGGCAGTGGCCAAGGATGGAGTCGGCAAAATGCCCGAGTCGATCACCGCCACCGTCACGCCCTCCCCGAATGCAGCTTCCTGCCGCCAAACTTCAGGCGCCTTGATCGCCTTAAGGTTCCATGGAATTCTGGTATTCTTCAATGGGGTCTCGGCGAGCTTCTCCTCGCGCAATTTGACGAGAGCCTTCATGGCGGTCATACGGGCAGGAGACATGGCTCGAGGAGGCTTAGCCGGGCGCGCCAATCGATCGAGGTAGACAAAGGATACCGCATCATGAACCGCCAATCGGCGTATAGCCTCGGGTTTGGCGGCACAGGAAAACCCATTGACTATCCAAAACCTTTTCTGGCCACGAATCGAGCCGGCTTTTTCCAGTTCCCCCAATAAACCCTTGACCTTTTCCCACGAATTACCCGCGTTCTTCCGCAACAAAGCAGTAACCTCCTTGCGATTTGTCGATCGAGGAACATCGGATTTCGCCTTGCAGAAGGTCTCGTAGTCGCCCGCCTTGCGAAAGAGCTGATCTTCCATCCGGACGAATACGGGCCGGAAAGAATCGCCCGCCATAGGAAGTGCCTCGTCGATCTTTGCTCCCATGAGGAAATGCGAAGCAAAAGCCACTCCCAAAAAAGAGAGAGTTGAAAGAAAGCGAGCCATGACGGGAGGAGTGACTCCCCTTAAGAAATCTTATTCGGCCAAATACTTCTTCACCTTAGCTTCAAGCCCTGAGCGTGCGCTTTGATCGACCAAATTGCCCTTCTTGTCCACCAACCACATGGCGGGGATACTACGAATTCCGTGTTCTTTGGCCAATGTGTTGGCCCAACCCTTGCCATCGCAAAACTGAGCCCACGGCATTTCGTTCTTGGCCACGAAGTCAGTCAGCTTCTTTTTGTCTTTGTCGAGGGAGATTCCAATGATCTCAAAGCCTTTTTCATGCAGTTCCCCGTAGGCTTTCTTGACATTCGGCAACTCCTGAATACAAGGCCCGCACCAAGTCGCCCAAAAATCGATCAACACTACTTTCCCCTTCATCTTGGCCAAATCCACCTCACGCCCATCAATTGCCGTGAATTTCATCTCGAGAGGTTTCCCAAGAGCTTCCATTTTCTTCAACTCGCCTTGGGCTCTACCCACAACCTGGGCAACTTTAGGATTAGAACTCTTGGTCGCCGCCAATTCCTTGAAAATAGATACCTTCTTTTCCTTGTCGCCGGTTCTGCCGGCAACGAAAGCCAGCATCGAGTAGGGAATGGGTTCTTCCGGATAATCCTTGATGAGCAGACGCCCCACCCTTTCCACTTCCTTGAGCCCCTCCTTGGGGTCCTTCTTGATGGCGGCACGCGCCCCAGCGTCTAATTTCTTGAAGACTTCTTGGAAATCGGGTTTAGCTTCCTCCTCTTGCTTGTCCTTAGCTTTCTTCTTCCCCACTGCAAGGTGGGCAACGGATCCAGTAAAAATGATGGCTCCAAGCAAGAGCGCGAATAACAAGTTAGGTATTACTTTCATATGACAACCATTACCCTCCCTCCAAGACTCACGCCAGAACAAACACCAATGGTTCACATATTCAAAAAGCGCACGCTTGGCTGAAAACGCTCCACGCGCAACATCCAACCTGCCCTGCAAAGCTATACCTTAAGACCGGCAAGGGCAGCCTTCTTGACCACGTTGTCGACGGAGATGCCAAGCTCCTTCATCACCGTGTCGCCGGGAGCTGAAATGCCAAATCGGTCAATACCTATGACTACGCCATCGAGCCCGACATACTTTGACCACAGACCAGTCACTCCGGCCTCGACGGCCATCCGGTTGCGACATTTTCGAGGCAATACGGATTGCTTGTAATCGTCATCCTGCCGATCGAAGCGTTCCATGCATGGCATGGAGATGACGCGAACTGTTTCGCCTAGTTCAGAGGCCGCGGAAAGAGCTACGGAAAGTTCACTTCCGGAAGCTAGGATAATAAGTTCTAGCTCACCTTTTTCGCGACGGGCTACATAGCCGCCACGCAAGACGCCGGCACGACGATCGGCAACGGGGATCTCGTTTAGATTAGGCACGCTTTGGCGTGTAAGGAGAAGGCCGGTGGGTCCATCGGCACGCTCGACCGCCGCGACAAAGGCTCCGGCGGTTTCTTCGGGATCGGCAGGACGAATGACGTCGAGGTTGGGTATGACCCGCAACCCGCTGACAGTCTCGACTGGTTGGTGAGTCGGACCATCCTCGCCCACACCGACTGAATCGTGAGTCCAAATGTGAAAGACGGGCAGACCCACAAGAGCCGATATGCGAACGGATCCGCGCATGTAGTCCGCAAATACCGCGAAGGTGGCTCCGGACGGACGAAAAACACCATAATACCCAATTCCGTTTACGATCGCGCCCATAGCATGTTCGCGAATGCCGAACAGGAGGTTGCGACCGGCATGGTTATCGCGGGAAAAATCACCTTGCTCCTTGAGATAGTTCTTGGTCGACCCGTGAAGATCGGC
>JABHOU010000618.1 GCA_018695085.1 Opitutia bacterium
ACCCGCAACAGGAATGCAGGTGGGATGAATCTGAGTATAGCAAGGGTTTGCAAAACCGGCACCGCGTTTGTAGGCACGGAATGCCGCTGTTACATTGCAGCCCGTGGCATTGGTGGAAAGAAAGTAGGCATTGCCATACCCGCCTGTAGCAAGAATGACGGCATCGGCAGACCAAGACTCGATGGCTCCGGTTATGAGGTTTCGAGTGATAATCCCCTTGGCATGACCATTCACCACCACCAAGTCGAGCATCTCGTGGCGATTATGCATTTTCACCTGCCCCGAAGCAATTTGCCGACTCAGCGAACTGTAGGCACCAAGCAAGAGTTGTTGGCCAGTCTGACCGCGAGCATAGAAGGTGCGACTTACTTGAGCACCCCCAAAAGAGCGATTGGCCAAAAGCCCCCCGTACTCGCGAGCAAAGGGAACCCCCTGTGCCACGCATTGGTCGATAATGTTGCCGCTGACTTGAGCAAGTCGATAGACATTAGCTTCCCTGGAACGAAAATCGCCACCCTTGACGGTATCGTAGAAAAGCCTGTGAATGCTGTCGCCATCGTTCTGATAATTCTTGGCTCCATTGATTCCACCTTGGGCGGCAATGGAATGAGCACGTCGCGGACTGTCTTGATAGCAGAAGCAGTTCACATTGTAACCGAGTTCCCCCAAGGTGGCGGCAGCGGAGCCGCCAGCCAATCCCGAACCGACAACGATTATGCGGTACTTTCGCTTGTTTGCGGGATTCACCAGCTTCATCGAGAAGCGATGGTTGTCCCATTTTTCGGACAAGGTTCCGGCTGGAATTTTGGCATCGAGAATCATTGCGTGGGAGCCTCCGGGTTCGGACTGCTTACGGCGGCAGGGACAGCTTGGTCGAAGGCCACTTTGTCAAAAACCTCCACAACTCCATGCTTTTGAAGGATAACAGCAAGTGGGATTGAAATGAATCCAAAGAAAATCACCCAACCATAAAGAGTGGCCAAACTATCAAGCTTACTACGCCAAGATTCACGTCGGAGACCAAGAGATTGAAACATGCTAGACACTCCGTGAGTCAAGTGGCGACAAAGCAAAAACATGCACAAAACATAAACTGCGGACAACCACTCCGTTCCAAAACCGGCAAGTACCATAAGGAAAACATCGTGTACTTCCGCTCCATCGGAAGCCGGCACATGAGTGGTAAACTCCTTGTATTCAGGAAATACGGTTTGGGTGGTGAAATGAAGAATGTGGAATACGATGAAGGCAAATAGTATAGAACCCGACAGTCCCATGTTGAGCGATGCCCATCCCGACTTTTTAGTGACTTCAAGATCATTTGTCATGGGACGCGAAGCACGGTTCTCGGCACAAATGTTAGCAGCCGTCCAAGCATGGACGACTACGGCGGCAAATAGAAAAAATCTCGAACCCCACAAAACAAACCAAGGAAGGGCTTTCAGTTGGTAGGCATAAGTATTGATAGCTTCAGCACCTGCAAACATTTGCAAATTGCCCGCCATGTGAACAAAGACAAAACCGACCAAAACAAAGCCCGAAAGCGCCATCAGGTATTTTTTCCCCAATGAACTGCTACAGATAGAACAAATACTAGTCACAAAATTAAAAGGTACAAAAAAGGTTGATATGTCCCTTTAAGCAAAAGGCAAGAAGAGACAAAAACTGAAATGAAGAAGAATTTCCGAACAAAAAAACGTTCACGGCGAACCTAAAACATATGTTAGGAGAATCGAGAGAGGAATCCAGTCAAAAGAAAATTTCGCAAAAAATAAAGTTAGGATGTCATTGAGAAAAAGGTGATTACTCGTACCTTCATTTAGGACGATCAAAAGCAATCCGAAGCTACCGCATTTCATGGGGAATAAGAGAATTAAAGAAAAATGGTTATTGCGTTTAGCTCGATGAATGATTCATGTGAAACCCCCGAGGAGGTTGACGATATGAAGTACATTTTTATTACGGGCGGGGTGGTTTCATCCTTGGGTAAGGGACTTACGGCTGCGGCATTGGGTGCATTGCTGGAGCAGCGGGGGCTGACTACCCGCATACAGAAGTTCGATCCTTACTTAAATGTCGACCCTGGCACCATGAGTCCCTTTCAGCACGGAGAGGTATATGTCTTGGACGATGGAGCAGAGACCGACTTGGATCTAGGTCACTACGAACGTTTCACCTCTGGAAAACTTAGTAGTTTTAATAACTTAACCTCGGGGCAAATATATGAATCCGTAATTCGCAAAGAGCGACGAGGCGATTACCTGGGTAAAACCGTTCAGGTCATTCCTCATGTCACCAATGAGATAAAGGAACGCATCCTTGCCGTGGGTCAAGGAGTGAATGTGCTCATCACCGAAATTGGCGGAACCATTGGAGATATCGAAGGCTTGCCCTTCACCGAGGCGATGAGACAGTTTGCCCTCGACGTAGGAAAAGCAAATGTTCTCTTCATACACGTTACCCTCTTGCCAACCCTAAGAGCTGCTGGCGAACTGAAGACAAAGCCAACCCAGCAGAGCGTAGCCAAACTGCGCGAGATCGGTATTCAGCCAGATATTCTCGTATGCCGCAGTGAGCAGCCCATAACCGAGGAAATTCGAGAAAAGCTGAGCCTTTTCTGTAGCGTTTCCAGAGAGGCTGTCATCGAAGAGATGGATGTAGAGAATTCCATCTACGAACTTCCCCATATGCTGCGAAAGGAAGGTTTGGACGATTTGGTTACTCGTGCCCTCGGACTAGACGCCCCTGCCCCAAAACTAGACGAATGGGAAGAAGTCGTCCAACGGCTGAAGAACCCAAAACATCACATTCGTATCGGAATGGTCGGCAAGTACATGGACTTGCAGGACTCATACCTTTCGGTAAACGAATCGGTAGCCCATGGAGGTATCCGAAACGATTCGGCCGTAGAAATTCTCCGTGTCGACGCCGAGGACATCGAGCGAGACGGAGCTGCCGCCCATCTGGCAGAACTGGATGGAATACTCGTACCTGGTGGTTTTGGGGATCGAGGCACCGAGGGCAAGATTACGGCTGTACAATACGCACGCGAAAACAAGATTCCTTATCTTGGGCTCTGCCTCGGTATGCAAATCGCCGTTATCGAATTCGCCCGCAACGTAGCAAAACTCAAGGGAGCCAACAGCACTGAGTTCGATCAAGATTCTCCCCATCCTGTCATCCACATAATGGAAGAACAACGGAACATTACGGACAAGGGAGCGACGATGCGGTTGGGTGCCTGCCCATGCCAAATTTCTAAGGATAGCCTTTCGTTTGCCGCCTACGAGCAGACTGATGTCTCCGAGCGACATCGGCATCGCTACGAGTTCAACAATGACTACCGAGATCAACTGGCCGAGCTAGGCCTACGCATAGCGGGCGTGAATCCAGAACGCGACTTGGTCGAAATAGTGGAGGTCGAAGACCATCCGTGGTTCGTTGGCGTACAGTTCCACCCCGAGTTTCAATCCAAGCCGAACAAGCCTCACCCTCTCTTCGCCGGATTCGTCGAAGCCGCCCTTGCCCGTAATCTTGAGGTTAAGCAAGGTGCAGAGAAGGCTTAAGCTTTGCCCCAAGTGGCATTATGGTTTTATTTAAATAATTTTAAATAAAACCT
>JABHOU010000483.1 GCA_018695085.1 Opitutia bacterium
ATGCGTTGTCGAGGCGTGCGGGCAACTGCACAGGCTTCAAGGCTCCGTGAAGATGGAACAGCTGAAGAGAAAGGTGGCGGCAATTTACGGCGAACGCGAACGAACGCTACGAGGCGTTCGTTACGTAATGTACTTGTTGAATAGTTTGGGCATAGTTTCCGCGCCGAAGAAAAAAGGCTTTTACGAAGCCGGGAAATTTAATGTTCACTCAAAGGAACTGTCCTCCTTTGCCGTCAAAGCACTCCTTTGTTCCTTGGAAAAGGAAAACGGGATGGGAAGGGCGGAATTGGAAACCCACCCAGTCTTTTTCGCTTTCGATGGTCAGAAAATAGTCGCCGAAGCCCTACAGGATTCCAGTATCATGCTTTCCCGCGAATCCATGAACCGCGAAATCCTCAACTGGCGAAAGGATAGCAAAGTTCAATGAAAGATAGAAAGAACTGGCCTAGCAAGGTTCCTATAAACGAAGATGCCGCAAGATTGCTTAGGCCAATGCCGGGGCATTACTAAAATGAATATGAAAAAAAACACAGAAGAGCGACAACGGCTAATGATATGACATGCCCTAAAGGTCTGCATCAATAATCGGGTATAAGTTCTTTTTAGAATAAGCTATAATGCGAAAACCACAATCCAACCTCATTCCTTTGAGCTCGCTCGTACGACAATTCATCCAATTGGTTCAGGCCTAGGCAATTCTTCTCCATTTATGACGACTACATTCTTGCATACGGCCGACTGGCAGTTGGGCAAGGCTTTCGGAGGGATATCCGACCTCGACAATCAGGCCATCGTCCGAAGAGAGAGAATACGGGTCTTGGTTCGCTTGGGAGAGTTGGCCGAAGAGAACGGTTGCGATTTCATCGTCGTCGCCGGAGACCTGTTCGACTCTTTCGTTCCCAAAGCCGATACCGTGGTTCGCGCATTCGAGGCAATCGCCGCAATGGAAATTCCTGTTGTGGCCATACCCGGAAATCACGATCACGGCGGTACCGGAGGTCCGTGGAAGCAGGATTTCATTTTGCGACAAGCCAAGGAGCTCGCTCCCAACTTCACGATACTTCTAGAAAGCGAACCGTATTTGGAGCTGCCTGAGGCAGTTTTGCTTCCGTGTCCACTGCTGACCAGGCAAACGGTGAACGATCCCACGGGGTGGCTGCGCGAAGGCGCTTCCCACTGGAGCGACTTGCCTGACAAGCCGCGCATCGTGCTGGCGCACGGAAGCGTTCAGGGGTTCGGCGGCATGGACGGCGACGATGAATCTCGCGAGAATCGTACGGCAAACCTCATCGACGTCCCACGCCTGCCTCGAGACGAATTCGACTACCTCGCATTGGGAGATTGGCACGGCACCAAGAAAATCGACGACAAGACTTGGTATTCCGGCGCGCCGGAGACGGATCGTTTCCCTCGGGGCGCGGATTATCGCTCGGGCCAAGTTTTGATCGTGGAGGCGAGCAGAGGCTCCGAACCCAAGGTGCAGGAAGTGCCTTCAGGGTCATTGAATTGGGTTTCCGAAAGCTTTTCCTTCGTGGACGATTCAGGACCCGAAGCTCTTAGAAAAAGGGTGAACGAGGTTCTTGCGGGCCGTCTGGACGAGAGCCTGATCCGTTTGGAACTGTCGGGTTCCCTTGGCTTGGCCGCTCATGCTCGCCTGCAGGACGTCTTGCAGACTTGGCAGGCGGGCTTGCTGAGACTCAAGCTGATAGATCGTACGACCGTCATGCCGACGGAAGAGGAACTGACCGACCTCACTCGAAGAACCGATGATCCTCTCATCGGGAAGGTGGCCTCTCGCTTGATCGATTCTTCAAAAGGAGAAGATGAGGACGCCTCCGTGGCCAGAGCCGCGCTGGTTCTTCTGTTCAATTTCTGCAATCGGGAGGGCGATGCGTGAAATTGCTTAAGCTGACCGTCAGAAACTACCGCGTTCACAAGGAACGCGTGATCGAATTCGATCCAAGGACAACTTTGATCGGAGGTCCCAACGAATCAGGCAAAAGCACCTTGGTCGAGGCCGCTCACAGAGTACTTTTTCTAAGGGCCAAGGGGGTGGGGAAAACCCACAAATGCATGAAGTCCAATCTCCATGACGGAGACCCCGAGGTCGAGTTGGAATTCGACTGCAGGGGGAAGCTCTATCACCTGAAGAAGGTCTTCGGTTCCAAGGGGTCTTCCGTTCTGACGGAGGTGGGCGGCTCATCCTGGCAGGACGATGAGCAGGTCGAGGAAGAGCTTCGGAGAATCCTCGGCTTGGATGTCGACGGCAAGGCGAAGCAGGGTCAATGGGGGCATTTGTGGGCATGGCAAGGCGAAGTGGACGCGGATCCCTTGGCCATGGCCGACTCGAAGCGGGACGACTTGATTCAACTTCTCCAGAAAGAGGGCGCGGCAGTGGTGATGATGTCTGAGGAGGACACTAATGCCGCTTCCCATTTTGCGAGCGAAGTTCTCGAGCAATTTACTAAAAAAGGTGAACCGAAGGCCGGTTCGGAATGGTCTGCCGCCCGTAAGGAAGACGATGCCGCTCAATCCGATTTATCTGAGTCGAACGAAGTTTTGGCGAAACTCGAACAGGCGATCTCCGATTTCGATGCGGCGGAGCGAACGATTCGAGAGAACACCGAGAACCTCGAAAAGCTACGCAAGGCGAAGTCTGAACTCAAGGATAGAGGGAAGTCCATGGAA
>JABHOU010000621.1 GCA_018695085.1 Opitutia bacterium
CCAAGAACGGGAAACTGCTAAGCGAACTTTCGGACAAGGACGACGGATTCGCCAAGGTCGCCCTCCCCTTCTCGGTCGAATTCTACGGCAAGGAATACAAGGAAGCGTTCGTCAATGCGAATGGTTACCTCACCTTTGAAAAGGGAGCAGAGGACCACGGGCACTTCCCGCTTCCCACCCCCATGATGCCGGGCAACTTGGTGACCCCCTTCGCGATGGACTTGAACCTCGCCCGCGGGGGCAACGTCTACGTCCACTCCGCCGGCAACGAGTTCGTGGTGCAGTACGACAAGGTGAAAGACTTTGCAGGACTCGGGGAGTACACCTTCCAAATCTCCCTCAACCGCAATGGCGTGATCCACTTTCACTACGACAAGATGGACGGCCCGACCAACCGGGCGACGACCGGCATCCAGAACGCAAGCGCCGACGTCGGCCTTCTCGTGGCCTACAACAACGCACAGATTCAATCGAACATGAGCGTGCGCATCTCCACTTCTCCCAAGTGGCTCCACACTTCTAAGATCGCGGGCTCGCTCGAGGGAGGCAAGTCGGAAAGCGTCCAGCTCACCTTGAAGTCCGGAGGGATTGCGGCCGGAAAGTACGAGGCTCAAATGGAAATCACCTCCAACGACCCCGCCCGAGCGAAGATCACTATTCCCGTAAGCCTTGCCATCGAGGCCACCCGCACCCTATCCGTCACCCCCGCAAACGTGGATTTCGGCGAAGTAAAAGTCGGCACATCCGGAAAAGTTGCCTTGAAGTTGAGCAATACCGGCAATGCGCCGATCTCCCTGTCGCAATTGGCGATCAGTTCCGATGCATTCAATGCGAACTTTCAAAAGATCGAACTCGAACCGGGACAATCCGAACTGGTGGATTTGAAATTCCACCCCGAGGAAGGCAAGGAATACAAAGGAACGGCCACCATTTCCTCGAACGCACGCCAGTCGTCGCTCGAACTCAGACTGCGGGGTCAAGGCTTGGCCACGCCCAAGCTGCGGATAAATCCGGAATCCGTGCGGATAACCGTGGAAGCCGGCCAAAAGGCAAGCGAAAGAGCAGTGCTCGACAACTTGGAAGGTCTTGCCAAGGGCACTTTCGAACTGAAGGAAATCCGAGCCGAAGGGACAGGGAAATCCAAGGCTCGCTTTGACGAAAAAGGGGAACTTGCCGGAGAAAGCGTGCCCGAGGATCCGTTTGCCGCAAAGCACGCTCCCAATCAGCTGATCGTCTCCTTCAAAACAGGAAAGACAAGCTTCGAGAATGTAGGCAAGCTCGGGGGTGGATTCAGCATAGAACGTCCTTTGGGCATGGCAAGAAAACCGGGGAACGCCGGAAAAGCCCTCTCGAGCCTTAGCTTGGTTCTTGTCAAAGTCGACCAAAACGCAAGCTTGCGCGACTTGGCCAATCGTCTGTCCAAGGATCCTGCCGTCGATTACGTCGAGCCGAATTACATCCTCCGCCACACGGAAACTCCCAACGATCCCAACTGGAAGGATCAATGGGCCTTGCCGAAGATCGAGGCTACCAAGGCTTGGCAAATCACCAAAGGGGCCGCAACCGTCGTAGTGGCAGTAATCGATACCGGAATCGACTACAATCACCCTGACCTTCAAGGCAATATCTGGAAAAACCCGGGTGAAATTGCGAATAACGGCAAGGATGACGACGGGAACGGCTTCATCGATGACGTATACGGGTGGGATTTCTGCAACAAGGACAACGACCCAATGGATGGCAACCGCCACGGCACGCATGTTGCGGGAACGATTGCGGCAGCCACGAACAATGGCAAACAAGTGGCGGGTGTCGCTTGGCAGGCAAAGTTGGTCGGAGTGAAATTCCTCTCCGACCGCGGTTCCGGGAGCACGGCAGACGCCATTGATTCCATTGCCTACTGCGCAGCAATGAATTTCCCCATCAGCAACAACAGCTGGGGCGGAGGCGGCTACAGCAAGGCCCTGAAGGAAGTGATCGGGAAAGCCGGAGACAAGGGACATCTATTCTGCGCTGCCGCGGGGAATAGCGGAACCAACAACGACCAAAGGCCCCACTACCCTTCCAACTACGACTGCCCGAGCATCATTTCGGTGGCGGCATCCGACAGCAGCGACAAATTAGCCTACTTCTCCTGCTACGGGAAAACCACCGTGGATTTGGCCGCACCCGGAGTAAACATCCTGAACTTGGTTCCAAACGGGGGAACGGCTCGACTCAGCGGCACTTCCATGGCCACCCCGCACGTTGCAGGAGCGGCCGCCCTAGTTCTCTCCCAAAACCCTTCTGCAGGTCATCAGGAATTGAAGAAAATCCTGATCGACACCGTTGACCCCATCGACGCCTTTGCCGGCAAGATGGTGGCGGGAGGACGCTTGAATCTGTTCAAGGCGGTCGAGGTTTCCGGATCGACTTGGCTTTCCGTTTCTCCGAAGCAAGGTACGGTCGAGGCAGGCAAAAGCGTTAACCTTGGCTTCGCCGTCGATGCCACCAAATTGACCGCAGGCACCAAGAAAGCCATCGTCGCCTACAAGACGAACGATCCCTTGGCTCAAACGATCGAAGTTTCCGTAAATCTTACGGTAACGGGAACCCCAAAAATAGAAGTGGATGAGGATGCCATAGCCTTTGGCGAAGTTTGGGTAGGCAAGGAAGCAAAGCGTGCTCTCGTCATTCGGAACGTCGGAACCGACGTATTGAAAATTTCCGCTCTCAAATTCGGTCATGCCGCCTTCTCTTCGAAAACGGGCGCCTTGAGCGTGAATCCCGGCACCGAGGAAACCTTGGAGATTCTTGGCAAACCTAGCGCCAGCGAGCAAATCTCCACCAGCCTGGAAATCGCTTCGAATGACCCCAATAAAGCAAAGGTCTCCGTGAAGCTGGAAATGCAGGCGGTTCAGCCTCCAAGCCTTTCCTTCCAACCCGATTTGGTCGCCTTGACCCTCGAACCCGGCAAAAAGGGAGAGGAAACCATAACCATTGCCAATTCAGGAGAGGCCATGGGGGTATGGAAAGCCCAGTTGGTCGAAACCAATAAGAAACGTACCCGCAGCCGTGACATGGCGGGCATTCTTTCCGGATTGAACGCAGAGGGCCGAGCCCCCGACTTTTACGATCCGGGTTTGCCCACAATCGGTGCGAATCTCCAGAAATTCGACGAAAATTCTTCCTATGCAATAAGAGAGGATGGAGGCAATCCCGATGCGATGGAAATCGCGGTTTTAGGAGCCGACTCATCCTATTATCTAAAAGACGTAAGAGAAGGTCTGGTCGAAACAAAACGGTTTTCAGGCGTAACCAGCATTAATGTCCGCAACCTTACTCCCACGCTGAAGGAACTAAAGTCCTTCGATGCCGTTATCGTTTACAACAACTACAGGTATTACGATAACAAGAAATTAGGGGATATCCTTGCTGATTTCGCCGATCTAGGAGGTGGAGTGGTTACGATGGTATTCGAGACTTCTCTCTATCTGGGCACAAACCAACCGCTAAGAGGAAAGTGGTTGGACCAAGAGTATGGGGTTTTTAAGCCCGTTAGACCAGATAGCAGAAATTGGTCAGGCATAGGGCGCGTTGATGGAAAAAGTCACCCCATCATGAAAGATGTCAATTCCTTTGAAGGAAGCTACAGACTCCAGCATAAGGAAATTTTGAAAGGTTGCTCTGTCGCGGCAAAATGGAAGGATGGTTTGCCATTGGTAACTTATCGAGATGACATTGCCAATGTAGTGGGTTTGAACTTCTTTCCCGTTTCGAATAGAGTGTCCTTAAGTCACAAGGGATGGGATCACAAGACAGATGGCTGGATTCTGATGGCCAATGCTCTGGAGTGGACTGCTGGGGGCGGTTCCCCCGATTGGATCAGCGGAACTCCTCTTGAGGGTACGGTTGAGGGCGGAAAGGAAGGTTCCATGGCCTTGAAGTTCAATGCCACAGGACTGGATGAAGGGAACTACACCGCGGAGGTTCAATTCTCAAGCAATGATCCCGAAAATGCCTACCATGCCGTAAAGGTGATTTTGACAGTTCGCGACAATCAGCCTCCCGTCGCTCTGCCTGCAACCGTTACAGTGCAGGAAGATGCGTCCGTTGCCTTCACCCTCAAAGGGGAGGACGCCGATGGAGACAAGTTGACTTACGAAGTGGTCGGCAGGCCCAAAAACGGCGCTCTCGCAGGCGAAACGCGCGAGCTCACCTACACACCCAAAGCGAACTTCAACGGCGACGATGAACTTACTTTCAAAGTATCCGACGGCAGGAATGAAAGCGCTGTTGCCAGGATTACCTTTAAGGTCGAAGCAGTCAACGACGCCCCTTGGGCCCAATCGCAAGAAGTCAATGCAACCGAGGACGAATTCATCACAATCGCTTTCAAGTATGGCGATCCCGATGGAGACAAGCTGGAACTAATTCTGACCCAAGAACCAAATCATGGTTTCCTCTGGGAAGAGTCGGGCGAATGGCTCTACATCCCCAACAACCACTTCAATGGCCGGGACTTGATCAAGTACAAAGTAAGCGATGGAAAGCTGACCAGCAAAGAAGCCACGATAACCCTTAATCTGGATCCCGCAAATGATGCTCCGGTCGCATCGGACATAAAAGTCGTAACCGATGAAAACATGGCGGTGAACGTCGAACTTAACGCCACCGATGTTGATGGCGATCGGCTCACTTACGCCATCTCGACGGAACCGAAGCACGGAACGCTAACCTCTGCCGGAAACAATCGCTGGACCTATCAACCCTTCAACCGATACGCAGGTGGCGATGCCTTCACATATCGTGCCTTTGACGGGAAAGCTCAAGGCAACTTGGCGACCGTTTCCATAGAGGTGAAGAAGGTAAACAATCCGCCTGTCGTACAAGCTTCCACTTTCAGTCTTGAGGAAGACGGGAAGTTACCGATCAAGCTCATCGCGTCCGATCCTGACGGTGATGATCTAACTTTCACGATCACTCGGAATCCAAATAACGGAAGCTTGTCCGGCAACGGCCCCTCCTACGTCTACACCCCAAGCAAAGACTTCAATGGTCAGGATTCCTTCCAAGTCATGGCCAACGATGGAAAGCTTGAGAGCAATGCTACGACCATTACTCTAAACGTAGAGGGTAAAAACGATGCTCCTCGCTTCGAATCCCTTGTGGGAACCCTCCAAACCAGTTACAGGGAAACTCCGATATTCGTACCTCTTCGGGCCACCGACGTGGACGGACAGGAACTCGTGTTCAATATGTCGGCAAAACCCGCTAACGGCGAATGCGTCATAAGGGACAACGAGTTGATATACTATCCTGCAATTGGATTTACGGGACAGGATGAAATGGAAGTAGAAGTCAGTGACGGGCAGCTTTCGGACAAGAAAACACTCATTCTTTCGGTAGCCGAACATCCCAACGCCATTCCCATTCACCTCGAGGAAAGCGATTCAAGCGAACTGGTCACGGCCTTTCAGAATTTGATTTATGAAATGAACGACAGATTGGTCAAAAGCGAAGATTTCCTTCTCAAGCTCGAGACAACGGCAAGCGACTCCAATTCCTTGACCGATCCCGACGAAGAAGCTGTCAGAAAAATAGAAATTAAATTATCCGACGAATCAGTGGAAACATCCGAACTGACCATGGAGTCATGGATCGCTTCGCTCAAGGATATCCAGGGAACGGAACGCTTCGCTTTCCATCCAACCTCCGCCGAACAGGCTGAAAAATGGATGATCGCCTCTCTTTTGGATTCCGAATCTAGTGCAGATACGGATGTAATTATTGAAGACACTTACAATAATGAAGATTTGGATTCTTCAACAACGGAGGACACCCCGGAAAGCGACCCATCTCAAGCGGATGCCGACGAAAACGAAAAGGACAAGACATCCGAAGGCTCAACGGGCGTAGAGGAAGATTTCGCAGAAGCGTCACTCGAGGATACCTCGATTGAAGAATCTCCCAAAACGGAGGAAGGAGCCGCACAAGAGGACAAGCAAAGCAAAACGGAAAAGGAAACTGCCGTAGTAATCCCTCCCGTCACTACCGATGAGGAAACAAGCTCAAGTAACAATGCAGACGAGCAAGAAGAGGAGATTGCTTCGGGGAAGGAA
>JABHOU010000583.1 GCA_018695085.1 Opitutia bacterium
AAATCGGTCAACTGGTTGGTTGCCCCGAGGCGCTTGATCCCGGGACCGCACACCACGTAGGGCACGTGCACCCCGCGCTCCACACCACGATCCTTGGCCGTGTTGGCGGTGCCGTTGTCGGCGCAGAAGATGAAATACGTATTCTCGTAAATATTAAGGTCCTCGGCCTTGGTCATGAGCTGGCCGATCAACTTGTCCATGTACTCGACCAAGTAGACGAAGCGCTGGGACTGCTTCTCGTTGTACGCCTTCATGACATGTGCCCGCGCCTCCTTGCTCAATCCCTTGGGATCGGGTTTCTTCAACTCGATGTCGAGGGGCTTGCCGTGGTCGGGCGTGGTGGAATAGGGCCCATGCGGAATGACCGTCGGCCAATAGGCCACGAAGGGTTGCTTCTTCTTCGTCATGCGCTCCATGAAATCCATCAGGAAGTCGCACCGCTGGTCCGGCCCGAATCCATTCTCGGCCACCTTCAGGTACTTCCCGTTCTGGACGGTCGAGGGATACCAGTAGCGGGTGTCCGAAAGCTTCAGGTCCTTGCGGGCCCCCGAACCGATCGGGTCCACACCGAAATGCGACTTTATCTTGTCCGGCCCCTCCCAGAGGCAATACTCGTCGAAGCCGATGTGCTCGTCCCAAGGCTCCCGGGCCCCGCAGTGCCACTTCCCCGCCACTGCGGTGACGTAGCCGCCCTTTTGCAGGAGCTTGGACCAACTGGGACGATCGGTGAACAATTTGCCCCGCGAATCAAAGGCCCACATGTCGTTGCGGAACACCCCCGTTCGGTTGGCGTAGACTCCGGTCATCAAGAGGGCCCGCGAAGGAGCGCAGATGGCGGGCGCGAAACAAGTCCGAAAGCGTACGCCCTCCTTGGCGATGCGGTCAACGTTGGGTGTCTTGGCCGTGCCTTTCTGGCCGTAGCAGGAAAACATATCGGCACTGACGTCATCCGCCAAGATGAGGACAATGTTCGGCTTGCCGGCATGGAGGTGAAGCCAGCCGAAAAATAGGCAGGCAAACAGTGAAGCTAAAGTGAGCGATCGTGACATAGTTATCCCTATTTCCTTTCCTCCGCCTGCAGCCAGGCCTCGACACGCGGCTTACCTTGTAGGAAGCCCAAACCCGCGAGGAACTCGTCGGTTTCCGTCATGGTGACGACAAAGGAATCCCGACCGTTCTTGTGCAGGTTGAAGAACCCGTGGCCCTTGCCCTCGTAGATGCAGGTTTTGCAAACATTTCCCATGGCCTCCATGGTCTTTTCGTAGCGCTTGGCCGACGCCACCGGCAAATGCTTGTCGCGGTCACCGAGGAACACGATGGTGGGCGGTTGCTTGCCGTCGAGGTTGTCGATCGGGGAAAAGCGCTTGTAGTCATCTCCCAGCCTATCGTGACCATACCCCTTGGGGCTATTGTCGAAGACCGGATTGAAAAGAACCAAGGCATTGGGAACGGCCGAAACCGTCAAGTCGTCGTCCGGCCAATCAAAGGCACTGATGGTTGCGGTGGCGGCGGCCAGGTGACCACCCGCGGACCCACCTCCCGCGGCGATCCGCTTAGGATCCAATCCTAAGGCAGACGCATGCTTGCGAAGGTAACGTACGCCGGACCGTGCATCCTCCACGCACCAGACGGGCTTGGCTGTTTTCAAGGCCCGACGATACTGGGCGCAAATAGCCAGCATGCCACGAGACGCCAAGTACTTGGCTTGAGCATAGAACTGGCTGGTGTCTCCGCCAGTCCATCCGCCGCCGAAGAAGAATACGATGGATGGCCGTGAATCGGTCTTGGCGAAACCATCGGGATAAAAGAACTCCAGGTGAAGCTCCTCCGCGAGCTTTTCCTTTTTGCTAAACGCCTTCTTGTAAAGGACCCGCTCGTCAGGGGCGAAGCCTCCGCCCTTTTCATACAAGGATTTCGAGGCACCTTGGAGGGCAGCAACACAAGCGAAGCAAATAAGGAACCATGCATGCAGGAATTTCATGGGAAAAAGGGAAACCTATGTGATCAGAATCAAGTTAGACTTACAATGTCTCAGTTTCCCTTCTTGAAAAAATACTCGGGGTATTTCCACTGACCGATTTTCGCCTTGTTGAAGTCGTTGCCTTGGCGAATGGCGTCGATCTCCGCCTTGAGACGGCTGACGTTGTCTTGGTTCAGTAACGGGTCGTGCGTCGCCCGACGCCAACGCGTCAATTCGGTGGACAATTCGTCGAAAGCGGAACGATGGGCAGGATCCTTGGCCAAATTGACGAACTCGTAGGGATCCATTTGCAGATCATAGAGCTGGTACTTGGGAGGTCGTTTCATCAATGCATAGGCAACCTGCACCTTTTTCGGGGCCCTTGGCAATGCGGCCATCACCTGCTGACCGAAGAATCGGTTCACCGTGAACTCATAACCGGGGTCCACTTCGCCCGGTTGCAAGTTCTCAATCAATTTGTAGCGATCGTTGCGGATGGCTCGTTGCGGATAATAATTGTGGGCCGAGTGGAGGTGAAACTCGGTCGGCATGTATTGACGCCACTTTGGTTGCTCGCCCCGCAGAAGAGGAAGCAGGGAACTCCCCGGCAAACCGGCCACGGGCTCTGCACCCGACACCCCCAGAAAGGTGGGAAACAAATCGAGCGTGGAGACCAGTTCTCGACGAACTTGGCCGGATTTCCCCTTCGGCAATCGAACAATCAAAGGCACCCGCACCCCACCCTCGTAGCAAGTGCGCTTGCCTCGAATGAGGTCAGCCCCGTGGTCGCCCATGTAGACGATCAAAGTATCGTCGTACTTCCCTGATGCCTTCAACTTGGCCAACAGTTCGCCCATCAGGGCGTCGAGGCGAGCCATGCAATTGTAGTAGTCCGCCACTTGCTGGCGCAGACCCTCGCTCTCCAAGCCAATGTAGGCCATGGTCTTCACCTGGTCCGCAGTCAACGGATCCGCCGGCAATCCTTGCTTGCTCTTGATGAACGGACGATGGGCGTCGGGATAATTGATCGATAGAAAGAACGGTTCCTTTGACTCCTTAAAAAACCGTCCCGCCTCCTCGGCGTAGCGGGATAAATTCTTACGAGAGAAATTGGATTCTGAAACTGCTGTGAAGTCAAAGGGGAAGGCACTGGCCGGGTTTACGTGTAGTTTGCCGATTATCCCCGTGCGGTATCCCGCTCGTTTCAAGCTGGTCACCATGTTCGGGGTATCCTCGCGATACATCCCGAACTTCCAAGTGGCCAAGCCGATCTGGCCATTCTGGTGCGGGTAAAGCCCAGTCAAGTAAGCCGCCCTCGACTGGCTGCAACCTGCCTGCGGAACATAGGCTCGGTCAAAGCGCACACCCTGAGCAGCCAGCTTATCTAGCACCGGCGTCTTTACGGAGGGCTCGCCATAACAACTCATCTCAGGTCCGTTGTCTTCGGACACAATGAGAAGAATATTGGGAGACTGGGCGACCAATCCCGAAGCAAAACAAAGAAATGCCTGCAGGCAAAAGGTGATCCATATTTCGGTCGTTATTTTCATCGATAACTTAGAGTGAACTCATCAGTTCGTTGCTTTTCCAAACACGTACTTCTTCTCTTCCACTTGAACGTCCGGGGGCAATTTGGAGGTTTCGAAAAAATCATAACCTTCCTTTAAATTAAGCCAAAAGGAATCCCATTTCGACTGCGCGTACTTTTTCATATTGGCTTCACTCATCCGGAAAGGGAAACAATGCACCCGAAAGAACGTTTGGCCATTGCACAGGGCGACTTCCGCCAAGGCGTAAATTTCCTCGATGTTCGCATCGGTCATGGCAAAGCAACCAATGGAGGCTCTTCCGCCGTGGATCATCAAGGCGCTCCCGGTTCGACCGTGAACCCGATCGTAATGATTGGGGTAGCCTAAATTCATGGATAAATGAAAACGACTGTTCGGATTCATCCTAGAGGGAGAAACGTAGTAAAAGCCTTCGGGAGCCTGCCCGTCCCCCTCGAGAAGTTTCGGACCCAACTGACCGGACATAGCCGCAATTGGATAAGTGCGGAAAAGCTTGTACTTCTTGCCCTGCCTCAACCAAAACTCCAATTCGCGTTCCTCCTTGAAGATTCGAATGAAAATCGGCGTACCATAGGATAGCCCAAGATTCTCCAGTTGTGGAATTAGTAATGACGATACTCTCGCAACTGCCTCCCGAGAACGTGGGCTAGACGGCACCTGTTGCTTATTGAAAACGGGAATCTTTACCGAAGAAGGCTTCGAAGGCTCGACCGCATCGTCGTCGGCGCATGAAGACAGACAAGGGCAGCAAACCCAAACCAAAAGCCAAGCCGCCCGGACAAAGTCTCCGGACACCGCTATTCTTTCTGATCCCACAGACGATAAGGATCGTCCAACCGCGTCATCTCCGAAAGCAAAAGATCTTCCATCTCCTTCAGTTTAGCAGCAAAAGCGGGATCCTTGGCCAAGTTGCGTTGAGCGGACTTTGGCTTGGAGCCGGATTGGGCCGTCACCTTGGGGTCGTGATTTTGCTCGAGATACTCGTGTGGATTCTCCTCCAGGTTAAAGAGCTGGGTCTCCCGCACCTTGCCATCGAGAACGTCGTACTTGATCAACTTCCAGTCGCCCTTGCGAACCGAGCGCATGCCCGGTTTGGTGCCGCCGCAATAGACCCCGTACAAAACCTCGCGCGTGGTGGCCTGCTTACCCATGAGAACAGGCTTGAAACTGATGCCCTCGCAAGTAGCCGGAGGCTTGAACCCGGCTAGGTCGCAAAAAGTGGCCATGACGTCAAGCAGGTAGACGTTCCCCAAAGCCCGACTACCCGGCTTGATCCCGGGACCCTTGGCGAAGAACGGTACGCGCCAGGTATGTTCGTACAGGTTCTGCTTTCCTTGCAACCCATGCCTGCCGATCGCCATGCCGTGGTCGGCGGTGTAGAAAACATAGGTGTTCTCGAGCTCGCCCATCGCCTTCAGTTTCTTCAGAACTCTGGCGACCTGATGGTCGATGTTCTCGGAGCAAGCCAATTGCCGCCCGATCTCGTTACGGATGGTCACCTCGTCGCGGCGTCCCCACACACCGCTGACCGAAACCTCGTCCCGCAACCCGGGGTGCCCGTGGTGAAAGGGATGCTTGGGCAACCAGTTGAGAGGCAGTTTCGGGGCCTTAGGGTTGGCGGGCGGGAAGGACTTCTTGTCGCGATGATTTACTGCCCCGTACTTCTTGAGCAGTTCGGGGGTACCGTCCCGAACGTCGTGCGGATGAGAAAACCCGAAGTATATGAAGAACGGATCCTCGTCCTTGTCCATTTCCCGGTCGTTCAGGTAGTTCATCACCTGCTGCCCGTGCCAATGACTGCCCGTCTCCTTCGTGCCGCCACGCTTGGAGGCATCGTGCCGCACCGTGAACTGGGCGTTGGCTGGGCCATGACTGTTTCCATTCTTGCAGGTGCGCATGGTGTCGTAGCCGGCCTTGTTGAAGATAGCGGCCAAGCAATTCTCGATCGGATTCACAATGCCGGACTTTTCCTCCTTTTTCTTGTTCCTCTTTCCGCCGGTGCCCTGCAAGTGCCAGACCGTGCGGCCCGTCATGATCATTCTCCGGGAGGGCGAACAGACCGCACCGGACATCGAGCCCATGTGGTAGGCTTGGTCGAGGGTCATACCTTCCGCCGCCAACTTCCCGATGGCGGGAGCATCCAGAGGCGAGGTCGGATCGTAGGCTCTGAAGTCGAAGGGCGACTGGTCGTCCGCTATGATGAACAATATGTTCGGGCGTTTGGCGTAGGTAGAAAGAACGCCGATTCCGACAAGTAGAACAATGAGTATTCGAAAAGTCATAACATGCATATTTTGTCGGTGAATAAGCTTGAGAGCCATTCCGGTAGAATAAACTCAAGTTTAGGATTTTTTTTAATTCAGGCTAGTTATGCAACAAGACGCTTTCTAATCACTTCTTGGTCGCCACGACATAATAGGCACCAAGCTGACCCGCGGGAATATGGAAATAGGGAGAAAGCTCATGAATCCCCTTGGTCAACTTGGTTTCGAAGACAACCTTAACGTCCTTGGCCCCGACCGGCTTGGTCTCCAGTTCCTTGCCGTCGATGCGCAAGGTCGCCTTGCTGGCCTGAATTGCATTGCCGGGGTTGGCCCGGAAGGCACGACTGGCACCGGGAACGTTCGGTCCCTCCGGCAAAGCAGCGTTGATTGGTTTCTTCGCCTCCGGAGGCCAGCGCAACATGGCTATCTCGTAAGTGCCTGCGACCAGCACCTTGATCGGCCAATGTCCCTTGTGAAGCATGTTTTTAGGGTTACCCTTCTTGCTATTGGTGCCCGAACCGCGACGGATATGCCCTTGGTTCCAGGGGGTGCCGACTTCCTGTATCCAGTCATGACTAGTCATGGTAACCACGGGAGCGGCGGAATGCCCGAAATAAATCTCGGTCGTCTCAGCGAAGGTCGGTTCCAGTTCGGCCCACCACTTGTCGTAGAAAGCACGCATTTTGGCCACCTGAACGGGGTTAGCCTTCGCGACGTCGGTCTTTTGGCTCGGGTCGGCATCGATATTGAAGAGCTCGGTCCCGTTCACTAAGCGCCACTTCTCCGACATCACGGACGACTTGCGCCACTTGATCGGGTCCCTCACACGCTGGGAATCCGTGATCAGGAAACGATCCGCCCACTGAGGCTTGGAACCGGGCTTGAGTAGTGCCTTCAGCGAGGTTCCGTCGAACTTCACCTTCTCCGGTTTTTCCCCATCGACCAAGTCAAGCAGCGTAGGCGCCACGTCGACGGCGTGACAGAGGGTGTCCACGACGTGCTT
>JABHOU010000213.1 GCA_018695085.1 Opitutia bacterium
ATAGTTTTTTCTCGAACAATGGAAGAATTAAACAACCCATGTGAAGTTATTGAAAAAGCTCTACAGGTCGCCAAGCGAGTCGTGGTAAGTTTTGTTAATCACGGTTATTGGCGTAATCGACTCCACTATTTCTTAAACGGGAGTCGGATCATAAACGACGTATATGACAAGGCTTGGCACGAAAGGGCCCCCATTAACCCTATAGCAATTCGTGATTTCGAAAACTTCTGTCATGACCGCAACCTAGTTCCCCGAAAAAGAGTGTGCCTAGGCGGAGACTGGAAAACCCACTGTAGAGTACTCCCAAACCTACTTGCCGGAGTGGCAATATATGAGGTAGGAAGGAATTAGGGTATGCGATAGGGAAGAAAATTGTATCTCCCCTTAAACCAAACATAGAAGCGATTTAGGCCTCGTCGTAGATTAGCCCGGGCATCCTTTTCGTCACGAACACCCTGACCATTAATCTCCACAATTACGACCCCCTTGCGAATCGTTTGCTCCTCACCTGAAGATTCGGTGACCACCAAACCAGCAACGGTGTTGGGAATATCAAATCGGCGCCGAAGGTCACCATCAAGCGGAGCAAGTGTAACTCCGGGGACGACCAAACCACCTATGCCGGGACGCAATGTATCATCGAGGCTACCTAAAGTTACTCTTAATTTTTTACGTTGAGAATGACGAATGATAACCAAGGGGACGCTTGCGCCAGGAGGGGTTTGGGAAATGGCGAGACGAAGTTCCGCAACGGTGGCAATTTCCTTACCAGCAGCCTCGACTATAATGTCATTACTCTGAATCCCAGCTCGATCCGCTGGAGACCCTTTCACGACTCCCGTGGTACGGGCGCCTTCGTCGGCTGGCAAGTCCTCAAGCTGTACCCCAAGGAAACCGCGCTGGACTCCACCTTTCTCAATGAGACCAGTCATGACACTGCGTGCGAGGTTTACTGGAATAGCGAAACCAATTCCTATGCTTCCTCCTGTCCGGGAATAGATAGCCGTGTTAATACCAACTAGACGACCTTTGGCGTCGATTAGCGCACCACCGGAATTACCTTGATTGATTGCAGCATCAGTCTGGATAAAATTTTCGTAGGCTCCAGGATCTTTAAGAATACCGAGATCGGTACGTCCAGTGGCTGAAACAATGCCCATGGTGACAGTGAGACCAACGCCAAGAGGATTGCCAGCGGCAAAGACAATGTCACCCACCCTCAACTTCGCACTGTCTGCTAGGGTGATGGACGGAAGAGCTTCGGAAGCGTTAATCTTGAGAACGGCTATATCGGTGGCTTTGTCAAAGCCAACGATTTCGGCAGGAAATTCGCGCTTGTCAGACAATTTAACGGAGACTTCGTCCACTGGTTTTCCAGTGCGTTGGTCGGTAATAACATGGGCATTGGTGATTGCATAACCTTCGGGGGCAATTATCACACCGGAACCCATGCCGGACGGCACCTTTTGTTCTTCCACTCTAGAAGGCTCGACACCTCTAGAAAGCCCATAATAACGTCTAAGAAAATCCTCTAGCGGATTAGATGCGTTTGGAAAACTACGTCGGACTACTTGGGCTGTATAAACCCCAACCACGGCAGGTGTCGCTTTACTTAATACATCAGCATAACCTGTAACTCTTGGAGGATCAGTCGGAGGTAAAGGTGTCTCGTCTAACTTCAAAGTAAAACGATCTGCATGACCAAAAAGGTGATTTTCTTGAGGCCACAAGAGAATTAGCAAAAGTGTTACTCCAACTATAGCGGCAAGAGAGAAATTGATTCTTTCGAATACTTTCATCACAAATGCTTAGGCGTGGGACACACAAAAGTTTGTCTACGCCTCATTAAAGAAAAGGGCAAATCGAACGATTAGAAACCTTTTATTTGGAAAAGGCTGGAGATACTGCTGTCTGTATGAGTACGGTGAATCGCTTCGCCAAGAAGAGGAGCAACACTAAGAGTGCGAATGGGGAGATCGCCCGTGTCAAGTTGGACAGTATTTGTAGTAAGCAACTCATCTAAAACGCCTTGACGAAGTCGATCTCGACCGATCTCGTTTAGAACGCCATGACTTACTATTGCCCTAACCGTACGGGCTCCGCGTTCCTTAAGAAGAGTGGCGGCAGCAACGAGAGTCCCAGCCGTTTCAGTCATGTCGTCGATAATAAGGATATCACGACCCTCCACTTCACCGACTAAATTCATGGCTTCAACGGTAGTCGCACCAGTCCGACGTTTGGCAACGAATCCAAGAGGGCAACCAAGCATTTCAGCATAGGCATTCGCCATTTTCATGCCACCGACATCGGGAGAAAAAACAGTCAGGTTCTCTGGGTTTTCTTCCTTTAGAGCATCAAAGAAAACTGGTGAGGCATACAGGTGATCCACCGGAATATCAAAAAAGCCTTGGATTTGCTGAGCATGCAAATCCA
>JABHOU010000137.1 GCA_018695085.1 Opitutia bacterium
AGGATCACTCTCCAGTTCCCGGAAGACGGACAACCGGTGCGGAGATCTTTTGCTTCGTCGGAAAAGTTGCAGGCAACGAGCAGAGAGTCGGCGGGCATTTCTCCAAAGCGAAGAAAGGAAATGGAGCGACTTTGGGCGTCGTCGCAAGAAATCCAGCGAAACTTGTCACGCAGGTGATCGCAGGCAGCCCATGAAGGATGCTTCCGATACAAGTCGTTAAGGTCGCGAACCAAGTTGCGAACCCCCTCGTGCAGAGGAAAGTCTCGAAGGGACCAGTCGAGCTCGGCGTCACAGTCCCATTCCTTCCATTGGGCGAACTCGCCTCCCATGAAGAGGGTCTTTTTTCCCGGCCAAGTCCAGAGGAATGTATAGAGAGCCCGAAGCTGTGAGATTTGCTCGGTCCGGCTAGGCGCCTTCATTTTGTTTGCGAGGGATCCCTTGCCGTGAACCACCTCGTCATGGGAAAAAGCTTGAACGAACTTCTCCGAAAACTGGTAAGTGGAACCGAAGGTGAGTTTTTCGTGAAAAACGGGGCGTTCCTTTTGAGAAGCCCCCAAGTAGGCAAGAACGTCGTGCATCCATCCCATGTTCCACTTGAAGTCAAAGCCCAGACCACCTTGAGAAGGAGGTTCGGAGATTTTTGGGAATGCTGTGGATTCCTCCGCAATGGATATAACTCCGGGATACTCGTTGCGAAGGATCTCGTGAAATTGGCGAAGAAAATCAATGGCCTCCAAGTTTTCTCGGCCGCCTTTCTCGTTCGGCAACCATTTGCCTTTGTCGCGGGAATAATCCAAATAGAGCATCGAGGCCACGGCATCGACCCGAAAGCCGTCCACTCCATATCGCTCAATCCATGAAAAGGCACTGCCCAAGAGGAAGCTTCTGACTTCGGGGCGGCCATAATTAAAGACCAAGGTGCCCCAGTCCGCATGAAACCCCTTGCGAGGATCCTCGTGTTCGTACAGGCAACTCCCGTCGAAACGAGCGAGGCCGAAATCATCGGTCGGAAAGTGACCCGGCACCCAATCGAGAATGACCCCGATACCCGCCGCATGACAAGCGGTCACCAAGCCCAAGAATTCCTCCGGTGAGCCTAACCGTGAAACCGGGGCGTAAAAGCCCGTTATCTGATAGCCCCAAGATCCACCGTAAGGATGTTGAGCGGGTGGCAAAAACTCGATGTGAGAAAAACCGAGTTCACGAACGTAAGCGGGCAAGGTCTCTTTCAGTTCGAGGTAGGACATGGGCCGATCTCCACTTTCGGCTTGTCGCCATGATCCGAGATGAACCTCGTAAACGGAAAGAGGCTGTGCGTAAACGTCTTGCGAAGCGTTGCGAGCAACGTCAACCACTGGCAAAACGGAAGAATCGAAAATGAGGGAAGCATTGCCTGGAGGCGATTCGGAATAAACGGCGAAAGGATCAGCCTTCGTCACCCAAACGTCATCCGCGCCGAGGAGATGAAATTTGTACTGCTGGCCCGCAGAAGCATAAGGAACAAAAAGTTCCCAGCAACCGGAAGGGCCAAGAGGTCTCATGGGAAGAGATGTTGCACTCCAATCGTTGAATTCACCTACAAGAAATACACGTTTCGCATAGGGTGCCCATACCACGAAGGAAACGCCGGAATGCCCTGAACACTCGCGGCAAATCGATCCTAGGATTCGCTGGGGTTGGCACTCGGTGCCTTTGTTGAAGGCCGCGAGGTCCTCGTTGCTAGTAGTGGGCAAAAAAGAATAAGGATCGAGAAACTCACGGTCGCCGGCAGGTCCAAAGCTTCGAAGGAGATAATTGAAAGCCTCTCCCTCTTTGGGGATTGCGCCCTCGAAGAAGCCTCGGTCATCGATTTTCTTCAGAGGGAAGGTTCGGGCGGACTGTTGGTCGAAAACCTCCACCCGTTCAACCTCTGGGAGGAACGCCCGAACAACCACCGCATCCCCTTTTTCGGCAGGGTGAACCCCCAGTGCTGAGTGGGGGTCGCCTAGCTCACCTGAGAAAAACCCATCGAGCTTTCGTTCGGAAATCATCATGTATAAAACCCATATTCGTTGGGTCATTCCCGCAAGACCGAAACAGGCTCAAAATGATAATAATTACATTTCTTTCTTGTTTTGCTAGCCAAGGGTTTCATCGTGTCGGAGTGATTTCCAAAATTTGCCTAAGTACTTTTCTCTCCATTTGCCTTGGAACCAGCTCGCTGTGGGCTCAAGATGATGTGCCCACAGCCAACCTGACCGCCGATGACCCCATCGTTTTAGAAGAAGCGACCAATCAATTAATCGCATCGGGGAATGCACGCCTGAAAAACGGCCCGATGCTTTTGCTGGCGGACAGGATTGAATTGGATCGCAATACAAGCGTAGCCATGGCCAAAGGAAACGTCATCCTTACCATGCAGAACTTTCGAGCTCTGGCAGATTCCATTACCCTGCATTTGGATTCCGGTGATATGACCGCAGTCAATTTCCGCATGGGAATCGATCCGATCGTTACGGAGGGTTCAAAAGCGGAGCAAGTGGGTGGAATATTCCATTCGAAAGACGTAAACTTGTATGTTCGAGAAAAACGACCGTGGGAACCGAGCCTGCGATTAAGGGAACTGGAAATCGATTCGAACGGAAGCACTTTTACCGGTCGGGGGATCGGTTTTCGAGTGGGTGACCTTACGATTGGCAAATTGCCTTGGCTCAAGATCAAGGATCGAAAATCCATATTTGACTCACGCTTGTCGGCGGGGAAAGAAGATCGCCTGGGGTGGTATCTGGAAGCAGGGAGCTTGTACAGCATCTCGCCTGCGATGGAAATGGGAGGCAGCGTAACGGGATTCACCAAACGAGGGATCCTGTTTTCCCCCGAAGCGAATTACCTGCACCATTATGAGGGAGGTTATGCAAAAGGACGACTGCTTGGAGGTTTTATAAATGACAGAGGCGACAACCGTGGATTGGACATTCGAGGTGACTCAGTGGAAACCAGTCGTGGTTTTGCCGACCTTAACCACCTACAGAGGGTACATGAAAATTTCCGAC
>JABHOU010000623.1 GCA_018695085.1 Opitutia bacterium
CACTCCATCGTGGTCTCTCCGGACGGCAAAAGCCTCTACGTCATAGCGGGAAACATGACTCAACCCCCAAAATACCAGAAGACCCGCATCCGGGATAACTGGAAGGACGACTACCTCCTGCAAAATTACGCCTACGGGCACAATGGAGGAGGCAAGGCTCCCGGCGGTTGGGTTCTCAAGGTCAGCCCCGACGGCAAGGAACGCGAAATCTTGAACATGGGATACCGCAACCCGGTGGACTTCGCCTTGAACCGCGACGGCGAACTCTTCGTATACGATGCGGATATGGAATGGGACATCGGAGCCCCATGGTATCGCCCGACCCGTATCAACCATGGCGTTTCGGGTGGTGAAAGCGGTTGGCGGGCCACTTCCAAGAAGTGGCGGGAATATTTCCCCGACACCGTGGGTTCGGTGGTCGACGTCGGTCCTGGTTGCCCGACCGGGGTAATCGCAGGCACCGACACCAAATTCCCCACCCATTACCGAGACGCCCTGTTCATCTGCGACTGGACCTTTGCCACCATGTACTCCATCCACCTGAAGCCTCACGGTTCGTCTTATATTGGTGAAAAGCGCGAGTTCATCTCGAACACCAAGGGATCGCTGGCCCTGACCGACCTCGATATCGGCCCAGACGGCAACATGTACTTTTGCGTCGGCGGTCGGGGAGGACAATCCGCACTATATCGGGTGTCCTATAAGGGTAAAGCCGACACTTCTCTGTCCAAGCTCGATACAACGAGTTCCCACGCCAAAGCCCGCAAGGCGCGCCACATGCTGGAGGCCTGGCACGGTCACCCTGACCCAAATATTGAGGGAGTCGATACCGCATGGCCTTACCTGAACAGTGACGACTATCATCTCCGCTACGCCGCCCGCATAGCGATCGAGTGGCATGACCCGAAGACATGGGCAGACAAAGCTTACTCGGAAAAGGACGACCTTGCCGCCATTCATGCCCTGCTCGGCCTCGCCCGCAGCGACCTCGCAGGTAGTCTCGCCCCTAGCGTGAAGCGCCTCTTGAAGGTCGATTTCGACAAGCTAGACAAAATGGGCAAGCTCGCCCTCTTGCGCACCTACGCCGTGATCATGAGCCGTGGCGGCATGCCGGAAGACGCTCAAGTGAAAGCCATCGGCGGCCATCTTGACCCCCACTTCCCCGCCAAGGACGACAACCTCAACGAAGAACTCTGCCGGGTACTCTGCTACTTGCAACACCTCTCGGTGGTGGAGAAAACCGTCGCCCTTATGCAAACCACCAAAGCCAAGGTGCCCGACTTCGATGCCGAGGTCATGAAGCGCAACAAGGGCTATGGAGGACGAATCCTGAGCTCGATGGAATCCAACCCCAATATCCTCAACATTCATTTTCTCTTTTGCCTGAAGGACGTCCAGGCAGGCTGGACCATGGAGGACCGCAAAGTCTACCTCGCCGAATTGAAGACTCTGATGAGCAAGAAGGGCGGCAACATGTTCACCGGCTACATCCAAAAGATCAGGGATTCCGCCATCGCTTCCGTACCCGAAAAGGACAGACCCTCTCTGCAATACCTGATGGGAGACATCAAGAGCATCGATATCTCCAACTTGCCCAAGGCAAAGGGCCCCGGCGTAGTCTGGACTGTCGATGACGCCTTGAAAATGCTCAAGGAGGAACCGCTTGTCGGACGGAGCCTAGCGAATGGCAAGAAGATGTTCTCGGCCGGGCTCTGCGTGGCCTGCCATCGCTTTGGAACCGAAGGCGGCGGGATAGGCCCCGACTTGACCAACCTGGCCAAGCGGAGCGACTACAAGTCGATCCTCGAATCCACCTTGCAGCCCAACTTGGTGGTATCCGACCAGTTCGAGCAGCATGAACTGAAGATGAAGGATGGTTCGGTGGTCATGGGACGCATCGTGGTGGATGAGAAAGATGCCTATTCCCTCGTCCAGTCCGGACTCGAGCCCTTGAAGCTCAAGAAGGTCAATAAGGCGGAAGTCGCCTCCAAGAAAGCCTCCAAGCTATCGATGATGCCTCCCGGCTTGGCCAACTCGATGAATGCGGATGAACTGAAGGATCTCGTGGCTTACTTCGTCTCCCAAGGAAACAATCGTCACCCGGTTTACAAAAGACCCAAGTCCACGAAGAAACTGGATATCGAGATCATCAGCGCAATCTACGGGGAGGAAGGAAACTCCAAGAGAAGCATGGACGTCGGCAAGAAGATCCAGCAGTACTTCGACGCCCGGGAATACGAATTCGAAATCTCCAATTCCTTTGCGGGAAGAGACCCGGCCGGCGGCACGGTGAAAGTGCTCCTCCTCAAGTACAAGTTCAACGGCAAGACGATCAGCAAGAAGATCCCGGAAGGCGGACTCGTTTCCTTCTACGAATAGTCAATCCGGCAAGGCGAAGGCCACCAAGCTGCCGCCTTTTGGGCGACCCGATTTTCCGCCGCCCGCGGAAATCACTACATATTGCCGGCCCTTCACCATGTAGGTGCTGGGCGTGGCATTACCACTGAAAGGCAACTTCGTCTTGAAGAGCGTATTGCCGTTCTCCTTGTCGAAGACACGGAAGGTTTCATCTGCCGTCGCCCCGATGAAGATCAAGCCGGATGCGGTCACCAAGGGGCCACCGTAATTTTCAGTTCCCGTCGGCGGTATGCCCCGGGCAGTCAACTCGGGATACTCTCCGAGGATCACCTTCCACTTGATTTCGCCCGTGTTGAGGTCGACCGCGTTCAAAGTGCCCCAAGGTGGTTTGATCGCGGGGTAGCCTTCGTCGTCCAGCCA
>JABHOU010000624.1 GCA_018695085.1 Opitutia bacterium
AACCTAATAAGCTCCTCCTCTCGATTGGGAGTGAAGGTGCGAAGGATTACGAGTGCCGGAGATCCTTTTTCCGACGCTTCAGGTGGAATTTCATGTTTTCCGTCAACTTGGTCGATTACCAAAAATGGTATAGAGCCAACGAGCGTTTCCCGTAAGGTCGCCAAGTGGGCAAAATCATCTTTGGATTTGATGCTTAGGAGCAAGCCCTCGATCGGGGCATCCTTGTTTGTCGTTTGTGCTTCAGACAGGTCGGAAACGATATCTCGGAATTCCTCAAGGGGACGTCCTGCCGGAACTATCACCCGAGGAGGTTCTTTCGGGCCCACTTTGCAGTTTGGGCTGAAGGTCAAGTCGATGCATTCTCTACGTCTGAACTCAAAGGGATCTATTCCTTCGTCGGGTTGTGCGTCGGTTTTGTTTTTTGCTCGTTGCCAAAGTGTCTCGGTTCTTGCCGCGAGATCTTGGGCGACCGGTATCTCATGTACCGGGTCTTCGGTAAGCGATACTCGGATGGTGTCGCCGAGTCCATCTAGCAACAAGGAGCCGATCCCCGCGGCACTCTTGATGCGAGCGTCCTCACCGTCTCCGGCCTCGGTTACGCCAAGGTGGAGGGGATACTCCATGCTTTCATCGTTCATGAGAGCCACGACGAGCCTATAAGCCTCGATCATCACTTTCGGGTTGCTTGCCTTCATCGACAGGATGATTTCCCTGTAATTGTGTGACTCTGCTATCCTTATGAACTCTAGAGCGGATTCGGCCATGCCTCGTGGAGTGTCGCCGAAGCGATTCAGAATTCGGTCGGATAGGGAACCGTGATTTGTGCCGATACGCATAGATCGGCCTAGTTCCTTGCATCGTAGCACGAGTGGCGAAAAGGCTGCGTGCAGGCGCTCGAGTTCTTCTTCGTATTCGAGGTCGGAGTATTCGCGTACGGCGAATTTTTTACGGTCGGCGTAGTTGCCGGGATTTACTCGAACCTTTTCCACATGCTTGGCGGCCTCCATCGCAGCTTGAGGAAGGAAATGAATGTCGGCGACGAGGGGAACGTCAAACCCGTCGCCACGTACCTTTTTCGCAATTGCTGCGAGAGCCTCGGCGGCCCGTACGTTCTGGGCGGTAATTCGGACGATCTCGCAACCTGCTTCTACAAGTTCGATGGTTTGGCGTGAAGTGGCTTCCACATCGAGAGTTTCAGTCGTGGTCATCGACTGTACGCGAATCGGGTTGTCACCCCCAACGCCGATCGAACCTACCTTTACTTCACGAGTCGTTCTTCGAAGGGTACGTACTCGAGACAAGCAGTATGAGGAGGACGGCATCGTCCCGAATCGTTCAGAAGGGGAATAACCGCTGCAGGTCGAAGAAGGTGACGTACAGCATGAAGGAGAACAGCAGGGCCACGAATAAAATTTGCGCCCGTTCGAGAAAAGCCAAAGGCAGAGGCTGCCCTCGCATTTTCTCTATAGTGGCAAAGAGCATGTGACCACCATCCAATACGGGAATGGGTAGTAGGTTCAGGATGGCGAGGTTTACGTTGATGAAGACAACGAACCATAAGAGCTTCTTGAAGCCGATCTTTGCGAAGATACTCAGGTGGTTGACTATGCCTACGGGACCGCTCATGTTGCGAAGCTTTACGTCGGACTTTGGGCTGATTAGCCCCGAAAGGGTTAGGTACATGTCCTTGACTCGACCGTAAATGAGATGAATGGGATTCGGATAGGTGGTCACGATCTTCTGCTTGGGTCGAAAACCTATCAGCGTGCGTTTGACCATTTCGTCGCCCTGTTCGATCTCTTTTACGGCAGGTGTGAGCGTATAGGTCTTCATCGGTCCGTCCTCACCACCCTTACTTACGGTGAAGGCGACGCTGGCGTTCTCTTCGAGTTTGTCGAGGTAGTCTATCAGAAAACGGAATGAAAGAATTTGTTGCCCATCTATGGCGAGTGGCATATCGCCTTTTTCAAGTCCGGCAGCTTCTCCTGGTAAACCAGGCGAAAGCTCTTCTACGAAAAAAGTTTCCCGAGGACCTATGCCGATAATGCGAAATTCTTCGCTACTTACGACTTCCGGACGGATGTCCAAGCTTTTTGACGTGCCGTTGCGATCTATGAGCAAGGTAACCAGACGCTCACCGTCTTCCCTTGTTCTCTTTCCGGTAACAATGCGGTTTTGAATGTCCATGAAGTCTTCCACGGCAGCATTGTCGACTTCGAGGATTTTGTCTCCGGGAACCAATCCCGCCACCATACCCGGACCGGGAACGGTTTCACCCTCATCAATGTGTGGATTCCATCGTTCGACTTCCTCGGCTACGTAACCAACTTCAGTGCTGAGTTGGGCAGAAGATACGTCATAACCAAAAAACCAGAGTATACAGGAAAGTACGAAGGCGAACAATACGTTGAAGACGGCTCCCATGACCGAAACGATCATTTTGTCGGCATAGCTGATCTTCGGGAATTGTTCTATTTTGTATTCTTCATCGTTCTCATCTTCTTCTTCGTCTTCTTCCTCTTCATCGTTCTCATTCCCATCCTTTTCTTTTTCCGAGATCTGTTCCTCGGCTCCTTCCAGTCGGCCCATATCCGCCAACTGGGGGAGGGCTACGTATCCGCCGAAGGGTATTAAGGATAGACGGTATTCCACGCCATCCCGTTCCCAACCGAAGATTTTTGGTCCAAAACCGATGGAGAAACGCTTGATCACCAATCCTCTGCGCTTAGCTGCGAGAAAGTGGCCGAGTTCATGAACGAAGATGGTTATCCCCAAGGTGAGCAAGGCAACGAAGATAAAGCTGATATCGTATAGTAAGGACACGAATTTCTGATGTGGTTTAGTGAAGTTGGTTTCTCAGCTTTTCCAAAGCCAATTTGCGGGCTTCCGAATCTGTGGCGAGAACTTCTTCTATGTTTTTGGGGTCTCTGTGTTGAGTGTCGTTTAAAGTGGCTTCTATTATTGCGGGAATGCCGAGAAAGCCAATCCGATTCCGCAAAAAAGCATCGACTGCGATTTCGTTGGCGGCGTTGAATACCGTTGGTGCGATACCTTCGGAATGCATAGCTTCGCGAGCAAGGCGAAGACATGGGAATCTTTGCAGGTCGGGAGGAGCGAAGGAAAGATTCAGTGGTTCTGAAAAGTCCAGTGGTTCGTCCACGCCTGTTGCCCGATCGGG
>JABHOU010000627.1 GCA_018695085.1 Opitutia bacterium
AATGCTTGCTGTCACTTTTATCTCCTGCGCGTGTTTTATTCTATACATCTGCAGACCATTCACGATACGATTCAGGAATACCATGCATCTATTTTTCTTTTTGACCGCTTTTTTTGCCTGTTTCATGGCAACCATAAGCATTGGCGCCGAAAAGCCCAATGTCGTCGTGATCATGGCGGACGATTTGGGTTATGCCGATCTAAGTTTTCTCGGCGACGCTCCTGCTGACATCAAAAAGATTGGTACGCCGAATCTAGATCGCCTCGCAAATGAAGGGACTTACTTCAGTGCCGGTTACGCAACTGCGCCCATTTGCAGTCCGGCTCGCACGGGATTCATCACGGGACGCTATCAGACGCGATGGGGGAATTATTGGTATGGCCAGGGAGGCCTTCCAACTTCGGAACTGACGATTCCCAAAGCCCTCAAAAAACTAGGCTATGCCACCAAGAAAATTGGCAAGACGCATCATAACGGCGGTAAAGCGCAGCACCCACTGAAGCACGGATTCGATGAGTTTCTCGGCTTTATTCATCATACCTGGGATTACACGCGGCTCAGCTCAAAGGATCGTGACGCCTACAAAAAAGCCGGCAAAGGCAAATCTCTAGGCATTCTTTGCGTCGGACCCCTGGAGCGCAACGATGGTGAAAAAGTGTCTTTGGAAGATGCCTTTACGACGGAGGTGTTCACGGACGAGGCTTGTGCATACATCTCCCGAGACCACGGGGACAAACCATTCTACCTGCAGCTTGCGTACAATGCCATGCACATGCCCACCTATGTGGTAGACCAAGACTACGCCAAAAAAGTAGGTCTCCCGCCTGAGCCCTGGGATCGCGAGGCCGCGTCTTGGACCTTTCCCTATTTCGATCCAAGGAACGGGCCCTGGGCCGCTTGGCACAAGCAATGGGGCCATTTGGGCAAAGTGGATCCTCTTGGTCGCAAACGCTATTTATCTCATCTCATGGCCATGGACGACGGTATCGGCAAAATCATGGATACCTTGAAGGCTAAGGGCTTGCGCGACAATACGCTGATTGTATTTCTTTCCGACAATGGTGGCACCATCAATACCTATGCCAACAATGGCTCGCTGCGCGGCTACAAATACATGTTTGGTGAAGGCGGCATCCGCATTCCCATTATCGTCAGCATGCCCTCGAAACTCCCCGCCAACCAACAAAAGAGCACGATCGTTTCGTCGATGGATCTGTTTCCGACGATTATGAATTTCGCGGGCGGCAAGGTACCGGAAAATCTCGATGGCAAGAGCCTGTTGCCGGTTCTTCGCAATCAACCATCGGGCCAGAGACACCACGATACGCTTGTCTGGGACAAAGGAAAAGGGGGTTGCTGGGTGGTGCGTCATGGAAAGTGGAAGCTCGCCCACAATGCCGGTTGGACCCACAACGACTACGAATTCAAAGACGGCAAGGCCGTTGCAGTTGATGCCCCCTTTACTTATCCCGACGGCATTCAGCTCTTCGATCTCGAAGACGATCCTAGTGAAACGACAAATCTCGCTGATCAACATCCCGAAACGGTTGCCGAGCTCACCAATCTACATACCGTCTGGCGCGCTCAAATGAGCAAACCCGGGCGACCAAAGAATTAGTCTGACCCAAGTTCGTTCTTCACCTCGTTACGATTACTTGACCTAGACTTCCCTCTTCAGGCTGGATATCTCTTCCAGCCCTTTCTTCAACGAGAGTCTCCTTTTCTGCTCACATAGACGTAGTAGGCGCTGAGCATGAGTTCGTCCCTTCCTTTGAACCAAGTATGCAAAGCGGTCGGACCTTTTTTCAAGTTCATGGTGAAGGTAACCCCCTTGTCCTTGGGATTCACCCGCTTGGTCAGTCCCTCGAACTGGTAGGACTTCTTTTCGGAAATTTTCAAATGGTTGTGTCCGCTCATAAAGAGCATGGCTTGGTTGATGGGCAAGGCCGTGCCGCTGCCATCGGGCAAAGTCCCGCTGACCGTTCCATCGGCTTCCTTGGGCCAACGCCTCAGCTCGATTTCGTACTCCCCTGCCCTCGCCACGTCGATTAACCAATAGCCGTTCTTCAATACGCCCCGCCGGATTTGTCCCTGCTGGTCGACGAAGACGTCAAGCCACTCGGTGGCGGAAAGCTTGGTCGGATTCTCATGCTCCGTTCCGATGATGGCAGCCCGCTGTTCCTCGTTCGCCAAGTGTTTGACCCCCTCCCACCAAGAGTAAAGACGTTTACGCATCTTCGCCACCACTTCGGGATGATCTCCTATGACGTTCTTCTTTTGCAGGGGGTCGGAGGCAAGGTCGTACAGTTCGCGGTCCTCGAGCAGGCGCCAGCGTTTCCACAAAACAGCAGCCTGATCAGCCCGCATTTGGGTCTGTGAGTGCGGAGATGGATAATTCGAGAACCCGGGCATCCGGCTGTAATTGATGACGAGGATCCGATCTTCGGAAACCTTCGTTTTCCCCTTGAGAATTGGAGCCAGGCTCATGCCGTCGAAAGCGATCTTTTTCTTAGGTTTGATTTGGCAAAGATCCAGCAAGGTGGGCAGAATATCCTGAACTTGGGTCAGACCACCAATGTCGCGGGGGTTCCCAAGCCCGCCTTTGGGCCAACGGATAAAGCAGGGCACGCGGTGTCCGCCCTCCCAGATCTCGGTCTTCTTACCCCGCATCCCGGCATTGAAATACTGAGGGCCAAGCAGGCTGCCATTGTCCGTTTTGAAAATCAAAATGGTGTCGTCCGCCAAGCCCTCATCATCGAGTAACTTCATCAACTTGCCCATGTTCCAGTCGATGTTGCGGATCATCCCCAAGTAAAGACTGAGCCGATTTTTGAGACCGCCGTTCAAATGATCGAACTTAGGATCGGCGAGAACTTCAGCAATCGCCTTGCGGTCCTCATCCTTCGGCCAGAAGGGACCATGTGGGGTATTGGTGGCAAGATAACACAGGAAAGGTTTTTTCTTTTGAGCCGATTCCGAAATGAAACGCTTGGCCTCGTTGAAGAAGACGTCGGCGCAATAGCCCTTGAACTGTTTTTCCTTCCCGTTGTGGAAGTAGACGTCGTCGAAGTAATCGTTCCCCCAGTAGGCGGGAACCGAAGGGATGGAGGAGGACGGGTACCAGACACTTTCCTGAAAGCCCCTGTCCTGCGGGCGGTAGGGATAGTTGGCCCCGAGGTGCCATTTCCCAAATACCCCGGTCGAATAACCCGCGTCAGCAAAATAATTGGCCATGGTCGGATTCTCGGGCCGAAGCAGGGCTCGTCCGCTACTGACGTTGACGGCACCGTTTCGGGCCGCATCCAAACCAGTCAGCAACTGCCCGCGGGTGGGCGTACACATGGGCGATACGTGATAATCGGAAAGACGAACGCTCTGCGAATAAAGGCGGTCGAGATTAGGGGTCTGCAGAACCGGGTTTCCATGGGCGGAAATTTCCGGATAGCCCTGATCGTCTGTCATGATGACCAAGACATTGGGTCTGGCCCATAGGCTGACCACCAAGAAGAAAAGAGGGATTATGAATTTCGTGATGCTCACGGTTTGCGATCGACTTTCCAGTTCTTGTTCCGCATCGCTCCGTAATAAGGATAGTAGTCCCAAGGAGCGTCAAGACCAAGAGCCCGCGGGTCCTTGGTTTGCTTCAAGCGTTGTTTCAACTGAGAACTGAGCTCCTTTTGCACCTTGGCGTATTCCGTTTTGCCGGCGAGGTTGTTGATTTGGCCGGGATCCTCAGC
>JABHOU010000622.1 GCA_018695085.1 Opitutia bacterium
CAGACGCAAAGATGACTTCATAATGGAGTGCAAGTTAGGAAAAATATGATTCTCGGCAAACTTTTCCTCTCCTTTTAAGAGAGGTTGCCTAAGGCAAGGCTCGGTTTCGAATCTAGATCAGCTCCCGCAGGGGCTGAATGTCCGAGTCGACCAAGTAGTGTGGGCGTCCGGAAACGTCGGTGACCGTATTGGCACGAGGATCCACTCCGAGGCAGTGGTAAAGAGTGGAGAATACTTCTTGAAATTTAACCGGCCGATCGACTATTTCCCCACCTTGCTTATCGGTGCTGCCGATGATTTGTCCATGGTGCATCCCGCCTCCTGCGAGCAAGGCAAAAGACGTACGAGGCCAATGGTCACGACTGTTGTTCTTGTTTAATTTTGGCGTGCGACCGAACTCGCCCCACACCACGACTGAAACGTCTTTGTCCATTCCTCGCTCGTGTAAATCGGTTATGAGGGCGGACAGGCCTTGATCCAGTAATGGGAATTCTTCACGTGAGCGCGGGTAATTCATACCGTCACCTCCGTGCCAATCCCAGCGAGCATAGTTCATGGAGACGACTCGGGCACCTGCTTCGACTAACCTCCGAGCAACGCAGAAATTGCGGATCATCTTTGGGGCTCCGTCTCGCTGGTAGGTGGGATCGTTGACTCCATATCGCTCCACCACCTTCGGGTATTCCTTGGAAAGGTCGAGTGCATCTGCAAGTCCGGTGTCGGAGAGAATCCCCAAGGCCTGTTGGTTATAGGAGTCCAATCCTTCCATTTGACCTTGAGAGTCAGCATCCCGACGAAAATTGTCTATCGAGGAACGGAGTCCTTCTCTGTGCGCAAGTCTATCTAGGCTTATTCCCTCCAAGGTCATGTTGGAGACCTTCTTGTTGGGATCCTTGTCCACCAATTGCATAGGGGCATGAGCGGTGCCGATAAATCCTCCACCTCCCGTTTTACTCCAACCGGCTCCCGTCGGGTAGACGAGAGAAACGTTTGCAGGTGTCCCCGAGTGGTTGCCTTGGATTTTGGAAATCCAAGAACCCCAGTTCGGCCATCCGCCTGCCGGTGCATTATTTGCATCGCGTTTGGATCTCCCAGTCATGCATTGGTAGGAACTGTGAGCACCTTCCGAGTCGCAAATGGAGCGAATAATTGAAAACTTGTCCCCCAATTTCGCTAATCTCGGAAACAGTTCGCAGATCTGCATGCCGGGAACGTTCGTCGAAATCGGACTGAATTCGCCTCGTACTTCACTTGGTGAGTCAGGCTTTAGGTCAAACATGTCTAAATGCGACGGGCCACCCGGAAGAAATACGTTGATTACTGCCTTCTGAGAACTGCCTAGATTCTGCTTGGCTTCAAGATTCAGCAACTGTGCCAGTGACAACCCACCTGCCGCCATTCCTCCCACTTTCAGGAAGTCGCGACGCGAAACTCCGTCGCAATGCGAGCGGCCATTGTTAAAAAGTCCTAGTAAGTTAAGCATTCTTTAAACTTAGTCCTCAAAATAGCGCTTTTGGCAGGTTTCTTCTAGAGGAAAAGCACCTCGGCAGTTAGATTTTCATTTTAGGTTTCTTTGTTGTTGCTGGAATTTCTCATCGAGTTTCAGCTGGCTCCATGAACAATTTACGAGCTGCATCCGTTCAATTTCAGCATGTGCCCGGAGACAAGGAGGCGAATCTCGCGACTATCCGATCCTTCGTGGCCAAGGCCTCTGCGGAAAAGGTCGATCTATTGGTTTTCCCCGAGATGTGCCTCACCGGTTATTGGCATGTCAGGAACTTGCCCCGAGAGGAGATCGATGCCCTTGCCGAACCTGTTCCCTCGGGCCCATCCTCCGAAGCCTTGCTTTCCCTTGCGTCCGAACACGGCATGACTATCGGGGCCGGTTTGATCGAGAGAGGGAAGGATGGGGATCTCTACAATACTTACGTCGTTGCCATGCCCGACGGTCGGACTGTTAGTCATCGCAAGCTTCACACCTTTATCAGCGAGCACATGAACTCAGGATCCGAGTACACGGTGTTCGATCTGCCCGACGGGACCAAGGCAGGCATTCTCATTTGCTATGATTGCAACCTAGGGGAAAACGTAAGGGCCACTGCCTTACAGGGAGCTGAAGTTTTGCTGGCTCCCCACCAGACCGGTGGTTGCGATACTCCGAGCCCGCGTTGCATGGGTGCTATCGATCTAGACCTTTGGGAGAGTCGAGCTGAGGATGCCGCCGCCATCGAGGCTGAGATCAAGGGCCCCAAAGGTCGCGAATGGTTGATGAAGTGGCTACCCGCTCGGGCTCACGACAATGGAATTTTTCTTATATTCAGTAACGGTGTAGGGCGTGACGATGACGAAGTGCGTACGGGCAATGCAATGATCCTCGATCCTTACGGAGACGTTCTTGCCGAAACTTGGAAGGCAGGGGACGATATGGTCGTGGCCGACCTAGATCCGGATGTTCGCAAGATGTGTACGGGCGTTCGTTGGATTCGGAGCCGACGTCCGGAGCTATACGATCTTCTAGCCGAACGCACAGGTCGTGAGCGTGACATTCGCCATGTTCGCTTCACTCGCGAGGATGAGGATTAAATAGCTTCGTTGAGTCGTTTTGCCTAGTCGGCGTAAC
>JABHOU010000628.1 GCA_018695085.1 Opitutia bacterium
CCAGTGGGTTCTCAAAAAAGATTCGTGCGGGGCGACGTCTTCCGGCTTCCATGCCTGCCAGTCTTTCTCCTTGAACTTCTCGTAAATACTTTTCAGCGACTCGGAGGCGGCTTTCATGGACGCGTTGTCTCCGTTGTGAAAGACGTAGAATTTGTCAGACGTCAGCAAAGTCTCAAAGACTTGCTCGTCTTTTTTGAGGATATGCTCGACCATCATGTCCGCTTCTTCGATCAACCGGCTGACCGCTTGCTCGTGACGCCCCGCTCCGAAACGCGAGTCGTCCTTGAAGACGCTTTGCGCCTTCGGGTAGCCAAAAAACTCCCGGAAGAAACGCAACTTGCGGATCGGCTGGTTCGTGACGCTGGAATTAAGGTTGGCGGCTTGGACGTTCTCGTCGATGACGTTCCACTTGTCCCGGATACCCAGAAGCCAGCGAACCTCACGCTCATAGTCATCGCGGGAATCCAACTTCCCCTCTTCCGCAGCTTTGATCAACCTTTCATCCGGGCCGTCGTCGGTCAACGCATAGGCGAGGGCATAGCTCGCATTGCGGGGCGACATCAACCGTCGACCGTGTTCGTCCGCTTCGCCCTGGCCAAACTCATTTCGATAGGCAAACTCAGTGCTCAGGACAAGGGACTCGATCAACTTCCCGATGGCTTTCTGCCGATCCAATTTCGTGAGGTACAGTTTGAATTGCCCTATGTTTTCATTCGACTCCGAATTCGTCGGCTCGCGCTCAAGGATTTGTTCGTATAGCTCGATGACGAACTTTGCTACCAAGCTGTTGTCTGCACCACTGGTGGATTCCCGTGCCGCCTTGAATTCAGCCTGCCAGTCAGCCAAGCACTTGTCGATGATCGGGACGTGCCGGTCGCCCTGCTTGCGATTCTTCTTGATCGTGCTGGTGATGGCCGACATCTCAGGGTCATTGAGTGGTGTGTATTTCGGTGTGGAGAAGTTCCCCTTTTCGACGTGGGGGAAGAGTCTGTTCATGTCCCATGTGTCGTAGAACAACTTCATGGTCGTGATGCGGTTGCCGATGCGGTAGTCGGTCACGCCCTCCAGAAACCAGTCCCTTTCACATTGCTCGATGATGTGGTTGTATTCAGCAAGGTTGGCTTCGCTGTAAGGAGCCCAAACGGCATTGCCTTTGTTGTCCAATTCCGACTTTTCGGTGATTTCCTCGACCTTGTATTCGGTTTGTTTGTAGGTCGTGATTCCCCGAAGGATGGCCCGGATATCCTCCTGATCGAACCGACCCAGGAACTCGAGGTTTTCATGCCGCTTTTGAATGCCGTTGGCCTGATGTTTGGGTGGCCCGGGATAGGGGATGTCTTGGCGGATGACCTCCGGCAGCAGTTTCGCATGTTCTTTACCATGGATCTCTTTGAGCAGCCGGGCCATGAAGGAATAGGTCTTGAGGAAATTCTCGCGGGAACGCAGGGTTTCGCGCTCGTCCAGTTCGGTCTTCATCAACGCGTAGGTTGCCGGGTAGTTCGCCTTCATGATGGACGCGGACGACATATGCCCCGAAACCCGTTTGGCGTTCCCCACCATCGTCAACAGGTGGCCTGTCGTCAAACGCTTGCGCGAACTGTAGCGGACACCTACTTTTTCCGGTAACAAAAAGGGGTTTGTGATGGTTCTGCGGAACTTGTTTCCATGCTCCGTTTTGGGGCTCCAGTGGACTCCGCTGTCTCCCTGAATCTTGTACGTTGTTCCATAGATTTTCCGGGTTGGGCGGTAATTGAGCAAGCGATTGATTTTCTCATTGAATATAAACTCACTGATCAACCATCTGCGATCCGGTGTGGACCCAGGCAAGTCCGCGTACTCACCCGAAAATAAATCTTCGTGAGAAGTCACGTTACCATATTCGAACCGGGCGAGTTTCTCAGCAAGAGCCTTGGACGCCTCACCCGTCAGTTGACTATCCAACCACTGCAATAGAATCTTTTTCTCCGTTTCCTTCGGTTGCTTGGCTTTCTCAGGAGGCATTTCTCCGAGTCGAACGACTTCCTGCATGTTAGCGTACAGGTCTTGGAGATCCACCGGGTCGATTGTCTCCAATGCATCGAATCGCAGGTCGCCCTTTTGTTTCTCGGGACCATGGCAGGTAACGCAATAGGTATCCAAAGCGCGCGTCGCTTGCTCGTGCAGCGCGACCGGGTCTATCTCCGGACTGAAAATCCTATCGTCCGCAGAGGTAGTCTGTCCAAACAGCTGCCCGAAGGATGCGACCAATAGGGTTATGACAACACAAAAAGTTGATTGGTCACCTATCCAATGCATCTTAGCTTGGGACGTACGCAATGACTTTAGGAATGAAGCAGATTACGATACCACCTATTCCCAGTGCCAGACCTACTATGCGCATTGCGCTTCCTGAATTATAGTCCGGATTAATCTTCTCGGGGTCGGAGCCCCAGAGTCTGCCCCAGCCACGATAAACCGACCATGCTGCTTTGGGCAGGAATAGATGGAAGAAGCCGAGCAATGCAAGGGGGGCACCGATGATGAGGCAAATTCCCCACGAGATTATTGAAAAGAAAAGGTCCAAATCGTATTTTTATCCTGCTATCCAGTTATTCTGAATTTCCCGAATGATCGTTTACTTTAGTGGAGTGAGGACGAATTCCTTGATCGCCACGCCTTTTTGGGGCGGTTCGTCGCGCCAGAAGTTCAGGAGGTTTTCACCTTTGATCAGAGTGACCTCAACGGGTTGCGAGCTTTGCCAGACTCCTTCGGTGAAGGGCATTTTCATGGCTAACTCCCGGCCCTCGTTGGCCGAAACCTTGATCCTCTGGTCATAATTGGCCGTAACCACCTTGGCTTCGAGGGAATACTTGCCCGCTTTGGTAGCCGTCACCTTGTACCCGAAGCGGGATTTGATGGCTTGCTTGGGACCTGTCGGGTCGGTCTTCGGGCTCTTCGCGTAGTAATCTTTGTGGTACTTGTCGGAAATGCGTTCGCAGACGTTTCCGTAGATATCGTGAAAGCCCCAGGGGTTTGGTTTTTTCTGCCCCACGGGATGGGACTTTCCTCCCGCGTTATCTTTGAACCAGGCATACTCGGCAAGGGTTGAAGGATCCTCGCCGAAGAACCACTTGGTGTCCTGCCCGGCCCGGCTGGCATATTCCCATTCGGCCTCGGTGGGGAGCCTCGCTTCGACGTTTGCGATCTCACTGACCCGGATGCAAAACTGGAGGGCGTCGGGCTCGGAGACGTTGTCGACCGGACAATCGGGGTTCTTGGTAGACCGGCTGGGGTTCGATCCCATGGCCACTTGGTACTGGGCTTGGGTCACCTCGTGCTTGCCCAAGTAGAAGCCCTTGGTCAGACCCACTACGTGGCGCGGTACTTCCACGCATTCGAAGCGACCGCCTTTTTCGTTCTCTCCACCCATAACGAAGGTTCCGGGCTTTACGTAAATGAATTCCATGGTCACGCCATCACCCAAATCGAGCGTCAGTTCCTTGGCTGGTTTCTTCCCGGCCGGCGGCGTCATTGCGGCCCGCAGTCCCCAGTTCTCATACCTGCCGTAGCCTCCGCTGAGCATTCGACTGCCCGAGGCGCAGGCGCCTGCCTCTCCCTTCCAAGTCCCTCCACGCATAACGGTCAGGCCTTCCGGCGCAAAACGGGGAAGAAAGATTTGCATGCCGCCCGCAAAGCTCTTCATGGAAAGGACTTCTCGTGTGCTGCCCGTCGGATTGGAGTAAGCGACTGAGGGGATTGAGATCGAGCCGTTTTCGGCGCGGGCGATCTTATGTTCCTTAGGATCGACCGGGGAGGCGATTACCTGTTGGGCAATAGTGGCCTTGTTTGATTCCCCCAGCTCCTCGCCCAGAGCTTCCAAGGTTACTTCCTTCAAATCCTTGATGATCTTGCTTTGAGCGTTCAGAGCCAAACCATTCCAGAAATCGGGTTTGAGTGTTACGAGGCTGTTGAAGGTAAGGCTTTGATCATTATCACCGTGAATTCTTTTCTCTCCGAAAACATCTCCGATCCATTGCGCTCTCTTGACTTCGAGGAACGCGCCCTTGTTTTTGCGAGCCTTGGAGCTGGCGAGAAAGTCGAGGTCTTTCCGGTAGCGCGTGGCTGTCCAGCCCGAACCCCAACCCGGCCCCAAGTTTACACACCAACCACCGGGCGTCCATCGGGCGAGGGCACCGTGCCCTCGGCTGGGACGGGCTGTGGTTGGAACACCGAAGGAGCGCAAGATGAAGCGGCCGAAGAAGGCCCGCCGTCCGCAAATCCCTCCGTTCATGAGAATGTTCTGGTACTTTTGCAGTTCGGGCCTGTCGTACTTGACGTCACCCGAACCGTATTGGACGTTCGAGCTGACGACTCCAACGTAGCGCCATCCGAAATTCGATTCGTAGATATGGTCGGGCCTGAAGTTACGCAGCATCCGGCGTCCCCAAGCCAAGGTCTCGTCCGGTTCGTCTCCGTTCACGACCATGCGGAGATTCCAGACGGTCAAGTTTTTGAAGGTGGGGTCCAATTCGCCATCGAGAAAGGCCTTTTCGTAGTGGAGGTAGCGCTTGAGAGGGTCCACGGTTTCGGCCGCATCCTCCAGAGCCAGTGGGTTCGTCTGCTTGAGCGGCAAGGCGTGCTCGAGGGCAATGGCCAGAGCTAACCGGTTGAGGACACCGCTCTTGGATTTTGAATTCGTCTTCAGGATTCCTTCGTAAATCTCCATAGCCTCTCCGAAGCGGGCGGGTCCGTAGCCGTGTCGGATCCGTTTGGCTTGGGCTCCGTCGGCGATGAGCATTCGCTTCATCAGTTCATGGTTCGAGAGCAGACGTTCGACAAGGGCGAAGTGCTCTTTGCTCTGCTGTCCGAATTCAGCAAGGCCGCGAGGCGTTGCGTCGAGCAGGACGACGAACTTGACCAACAGATCGTCCAGTTTGTCGCTGGTCATAAAGGAGGCCATTTTCTCTTCCTGGGAGGGAGGCTCCTTACCTGGTTCTTCCTCCTCGGTGAGCAATTCCTCGAGGGAAAGATCGTCGTCTTTCCCGTCCTTTCCGATTTCAACCTCGGGGAAATCAAATTTCTTATCCCGGGCCTCCTCGGTGGTGGGGGCGGGATCGAAGGGGATCTCCTTGGTTAAGCGGGCTCGCAGGTCATCCAATTGCTTGGCGTAATGGGCTTCGATTTTCTGCCCGGCTTGCGTAAGAGGGACAAGTTCCTCCTCCTTGGCCAAGCCGAGGCTTGCCGTGCCGAGGGAAAGGAGAATCAACCCGCCGTTGAATGTCTTTTTCATATTCATGTTTTGATAGGTCCAATGAGTTTATCCAAATGGGTTTGTTTGAGGAATTGTTATTTGGGTTCGCGTCTTTCAATCGCCCGGTTCGCCCGTTTGCAGATCGATCTGTTTGCGTCCGTCTTGCAGTACGCGTTGCAAGATACCATCATCGGTCACCCAATACAATTGTTCGCCTATGCCGCCCCCATTCTGGGAGATTTTCCAGCATTTCACGGGACCGTTCGAGTCGATGGTTTCCTTGCCGATCACCTTGACGAGATACTCTTTCTTGAGGTTCATTTCGCTTGCCTCCAATGCGAAATCATATCGATAGGTGGCTCCTTTAAAGCGTGGAAGTTGAGTGACAATACGCATGAATGCGGAAGAGGTGACAGTTCCCTTGGGGATTTCCATCATTCCGTTTCGTTGTCCTTCAATTTTCGCCTGCCCGTCTTTGATGGTGGCCTTAAAGGTTTCAAACTCATCGCTTCCTTTACCTTTAAACTCGATTTTTACGGGTGAAAGATACTGATCCATACGGCAGACTTGCGTCATATTCAAACTCATCGGCTTGCCTTCGAATCTAAGCAGATACTCATCCGTCAAAATGACTCGGTCCTTTGTGAGCTTGTTGCGGAAGGTGACGGATCCCATTTCTATCTTTTCCTCGTTCTTGAACAGGGTAAATTTATATCTTTTGGTTCCCCAATTGACAGTTCCAAAGCCCTTGAAATCCGGTAGAGGTTTCGCCTCGGCAAACATTGACTTGCCCATGAGGGAAACAAGGGAAAGTAGAAGCGTTCGATAGATTTTGTTTTTCATTCGCTCTAGAAGCCTTGGTCCATCTCGATGTATTTTACTTCCGGGAGAGCTTTGAGGTTCGGAACGTTCCGCGAAGGGAATTTGGCGGCAAAGCCATTGATGATTCGAAGCACGCTCGGGGGGGAAGCGCCAAGCTCTTCACAATGGCGCTTGGCCAGTTCTTGCAGGGTCTCTCCCCGTTTGGTTTTCCCGTCGGTAAAAATCTCTTTCTTGTAGACCACGATGTAACTGACTTTGGCCGTCGCATTTTCCTTGGGCTTGGCCGTCGCTTGGAAAACGAGTTTTGCTCCTGCCACCTTCTTGGTAAGTTCCTTTGGGTCGGAAAGAAAAGCATAGGGCGAATTGTTCGTCCAATTCCACGTTTTTCCCAGCACGTAATGCCGGACGGGCAGTTTCGGAGCCTTAACCTTTACCGAGTCCTTGACTTGACTGATGACTTGGATGGCCGGACCCGGGCTTCGCTCGAGTTTCGAAACAGCCAGCAGATGAGTTGAAGTTTGGTATACCTGAACGATGCGAATTTCCCATCCCCCATCGGGTACCCCCAGCTGAACGGAAATCGTCGAGTCCTGGGCGTGAACCCAATTGCCAGCGAAGCTAAGGCAAGCAAAGGCTAAGATCTTCAATATATTTTTCATCCAATTTATTTGAGCAGTTTGACCATGGCTTCACCCATGGCGACCCCGACGTCCATGTAAGTTTGGGCGTTCCCATTATAATGGCTGTTGGAGGCACCGCCCTGACTGAGCGGATGTGTGTAAACGGTGGACACGTTACCTTTGAATTCGGGGTAGTTGCCGGTGGCTCCGTCCACGGCGAGCTGGGCATCGAGGATCAGCTTGTCGTTGCTCGGCTGAGCATCCTTGGCAGTTTGGCCAAGGGTTGCCACGACGAACTTGGCCTTTGGGGCCTTGAATTCCTGACGCAAGGTCTTGATCAGGCGGACGAGGTTTTTCTCGTACCGTACGGCATGAGCTTGGACGTAGCGGTCCTTGTCACCCTGCCACCAAGCAAAGCCCTCGATCTCGTATCGACTGCCCTTCCAATGAGGAAACTCCTTGTCGAAATTGTCCAGTACTTGATGAGCGGCTCCGAAACAGTCGTCGTACTGCTTGCCGGCATACCAATTGATGGGTTTGGGCGTGGTCCCTTTGTCCCAGGAGAGGGGAGACTCCTTGTAACCCGCGTAGATCTTCCCGCCGTACTCGAAGCGCTTGCTACCGGGAGTAAGGAAGTCCCAGGAAAGCGAGCGGTTTCCCTGCGAGGTCTTAAGAAGCAGGACAGGTTCCTCGCAGTGGTTGCCAACGGCGTGGCCGAAACCCAGTTCCGGACCTATTCGTCCTCCGCTAACTCCCAACCATCGATTTCCCACCGCAGTAACCACGCCTCTGTACCAGACGTCGTCGCGAGCTGCCCATTGCCTGTTCTCGTCAATCAGGTAGGGGTACATTCCCTTGAACTTGACCATGGTCGAGAGGGCTCCGGGCACGTCCAGCCGAACAATCCAACCCAACCCATTGGCCTGCTTGGTGAAGTAAGTGATCTTGAAAGGAACCTTCTTGCCACCTTCCAGTTTGATTTCCGTGCGAATCGACTTCAGTCCGACTTCCTGCCGGTGGACGACCTTTCCGTCGACTTCCATGACGTTGTATGTCGATCCCCCATAACCGGGTCTGAACTCGTACATTCCGGACTCTTTGACCTGCACGAATCCGCGGGTCACTTGGGCTCCACCGCCGGGATAGGGGGTAGGACGGACGCCGCCGAAGGCTTCAAGCTTCAAGGTCTTGGTCGATTCCATAGAATCGTAGTCTGCTTGGGGGTCATAGTCCCCCTTGTAGACCGAGACCACCGGGTTGATGAACTGTTTTCCCCAGCGACTGCTTCCCCCGTCCACCTTGCCGGCACCCACCATGTTGGACTGACCGGAAAGAATGAAGACCTTGACTGGCTTGTCCGTAGCGGCCGACTTCTCAGTGTGCAACAAGGCAAAAGAGAAGGTGAACAGAAAGGTCGAGCACCTCAAGAGCATCGCTTGTAATGAAGACGAATCTTTAATCGAAATTCCCTCTTCTTTTGTAAAATCGACTCCTCTTAATCAAAGTTTTACCTACTACTTTTTCAACAAATCGACCATGGCCTTACCCATGGCCAGTCCGACGTTCATGTAGGTCTTGGCGTTTCCGCCGTAATGAGCATTGGAAGAGGAGCCCATGCTGATCGGATTGGTATAGACGACGGCGGCTTCACCCTTGTGCGCCTCGCCAAAAGCAAACATGCCGTCGATGATGAGCTTCTCGTTGCCGGTAGCCGAGTCCTTGTTGGTCTGGCCGAGGGTGGCGACCACCATCTTGGCCTTTGGAGCGTCAAACTCCTCTCGAAGAGCCTTGAAAAGTTGATTGAGGTTCTTTCCGTATACGCTTGCATGCGCTGCGTTGTAGCGATCCTTGTCACCTTGCCACCAAAGAAAGCCGGCCACCTCGTACTCGGATGCGTCCGGGTAATACTTGCCCAGGTTCTTCAGCACGTCCTGAGCACGGGCGACGTCTCCCAAGTACTGGAGCCCTGCATGCCAGGTGTGCTTGGGTGGAGCGGGAACTTCGCCCTTGGTCCAACTTGCGTGACGTACTTCGTCGTTGTGAGCGGGCGTAACGAGAGTGATTTTCTCACCGGTCTTCTTGTTGGTCGTCTCGACCTCGTGGCGAGGACTGCCGGGGGGCAGTAGATCCCATCCTAGGCTACGGTTTCCGATCGAGCTCTTGAGGATAAGCACGGGTTCGTCCAAAGCATCACCGATTTGGTGTCCGATTCCGGTCTCAATACCGATCTTGCCACCGGATACGGTCAGCCAGTCGTTGCGCATCTCGCGGGTTTTACCGGGACCTCCGCTGCCCATGACATGGACGTTGCGGACATCCTTGCGGGTAGTCCACTCCCCTGCCCCATCGACCATGAAGGAATAAAGCTGTTCCTTCTTGACCGCATGTTCGAGGGTACCTTCCTTATCGCCTTTGACCCTCCCCATTTCGAGGGTGTTCGACTGGCCCATAATGATGAAGACCTTTACCTTGCCGGGTTTGGCTGCGAGAGGCAGGGAAAGGGCAATTATCAGGCCGAGCGTTATTGTGCGTGTGATTGCGCTATGGAGTTTCATGTTTTTTGTTTTCTAGGTTGATTTGAATAGTTTTAGATCGTTCTTATGGGTTCTATTTTGATTAGTCGCCGATCTTGTCGAAGTTGCGGTTTGGCCGAGATCGGTGCTCATGCTCGACTTCCTCGATGATTTGTTCTGCCTCGGGAAAGTCCATTTGAAAGTCCATTTCCTCCAAGACTATATTGGTTCGATAGGCCGCTGCTCCGATCATCATGACGACAGGGCTCGCAACTCCTGTGATCAAGCTAGTTTTGTGAGAATGCGCGGAGTTGGAGATGGTGAGAGTGCCGTCCTTGGTATTGGTAGTGACGCTCCCTTCGCCCCGAACGTTCTTGGGGAGGAGAAAGTTAATGAAGGTGGTGGCGATAAACCGGTCGTCCTGTTCGTGTTCCTTGTCGTTGGCCAGTTCGTTTAGCTTTTCGAAGGATTGACGGAGACTGGAGAAAAAAGCAGGGGACGCATAAGTGAGGGAAGTGCCTTCCATGGGCAACCCCTTCATCGTCTTTTGGAAAGCAGGGTCTTGTCCAAGGCCGGGCTTGGGAGCGAAGAGTTTGTCGGCGAATTCCTTGCCCGAAGCCCAGACGAGTTTTCCGCTCGGAACATGGTGGACAAGCAGGGCGGTCTCCAAACCGAGCTCACTGATTTCCTTCTTTTCTCTTTCGGAAGCAGCGGAGGCGGAAATTAAATCCAACTGCATGCCGACCCAATTTGCGTTGCGCAAAATCTTAAAGGGCGGTTTGCGTTTTCCACCTTGAGCCAACATGGGTTCGAGAACTTTGGTCAATTCGTCGGCAATCCATCCCAACCCATCGATCAGGACCGCGCCTTTCAACTGGGGTATTTTCAATTCCTTGGGGGCATCAGGCAACTGCATCGTCTTGGTCGGGTCGGCGTCAATGATGACGGTGAGCTTGGTGTCCAAGTCGGCCATGACTTTTTCCATGGTGAAGGTGATGGGCGGTGGCATGGGTTGCTTGAGCGCCATCTGGACCATGGCCTTGCCCTGTTCTCCCATCGCCAAGCCCGCTGCTTCCAATACCGATTCGTACAGAGTCTTCAAGTTGAAGTCCTGTTCGATCACGAGATCGGAACCGGCGGGGGCCAATGCGACGACTTCAAACGGTTTCGATTCCCCACCCATCAAGCGTAGAAGTCCTCTGCGACCCTTCGGAGTATGAACATAAGTCTTGTTTCGGAACCCGTCGGCAGTTGCAACGGAACTAAAGCCTAGTGCCGAAATGGCGTCCAGTCCCGTAATCTTAAGCAAGGCGGAAACGTTTACAGGAGGGACGTCGGGCTGGATCTTTCTCATTTCATCCAGAAACGAATTGGCGTATTTACCGATGGCGGTCAGGTCGCCGTCCACGCTGAGATACCCGAAGACCACGCCACCCAAGTCGACTTGCCCTGTAACGGAAGCGAAGCGAGCCGCTTCCTCCGCGGGATCGGACGGGGCTTGATCGGGAAGAGCAGGAGCTGCTCCGATCGTTCCGGACAGGGGCAAAATAACAGCTAAGAGTAATAAGGTGATTTTCATCTTCGTGCTTAATATTTTAATGGTTGATTCCAGCAATGATTCGGTCTCAATCCCCGCGCTGAGGGATAGGTTGCTTCAAACCTGGTCTAGCGTCATTTCCGAGCTCCAGAAGTTGGTCGTGAATATGCCCCTCGTGATCATGAACTGCCTCAACGTCATCCATCATCAGGACTGGCTGAAGGGCACCGAAGCCAGCCGTAATCGCCATGAGCAATGGACTGGCAGCGCTTGAAACGATATTGGCCTTGTGGGAGTGAGCGGAATTGGAAACGGTGAGAATTCCATCCTTGGAATTAGTGGTCACGCTCCCCTCCCCTCGTACGTTTTTTGGGAGAAACAACTTGAGGAAGGTATTGAGGATGAGGCTTTCGGGTCCGCCTAGACCTTCGACGTCCATCGCCGACTCCAAAACATCTCGAAGGGCGGAGAAGAGAGCAGGTGACGCGTAAGTTATGGCAGTTCCTTTCATTGGAAGACCCACCATGGTTTTCCGAAAGTCAGGATCGTCCTCCAAGTTGGGTTTCGGTATAAAGAGGTTTTCCGCGAACTCCAATCCAGATGCCAAGACTAGCTTACCGCTCGGACGGTGATGAACCAAGACCGGTTTCGTACTTCCGAAAAGTTCCAAGATTTCGGCATCCATTACGGAGTATTGCTCGGGTTCTATCGCAAGCTGCACACCCACCCAATTCGGGTTTCGTACGATCTTGGCGGGAGGACGCTCCGTTGGGTGGACCAGCATGGGTTCAAGAATTTTGGCCAGTTCGCCCGCCACCCATCCCAGTTCGTCGATCAGTACGGCAGCCCGCATGAGAGGGAGTTGCAATCCCTCGGCATCGGGATGAGTCAAACTGATTTTCTTATCGAGATCGGCGTCTATGATTACTGAGATCTGCGTATCCAAGTCAGACAACACTTTCTTCATGGTGAAGGGAATGGGAGGAGGAAGCGGTTGATTGACTGCTCCATCCATCATTGCCTTGAAAAGGGCTCCCTGCTCTCCCATGCCTGCAACAAGGGCTTCCTGAATCGATTCGTAAACCACCTTGAGATTCAAGTCCTGCTCGAAAACGAAATCCGAGCCTGCAGGAGCCAATTTGACGACGTCGAACGGTTTCGATTCGCCACCCAGCATACGAAGGAGCCCCCTGCGACCTTTGGGCGTGTACAGATAGCTCTTGTTGCGAAACCCGCCCTCGACGCTCTTGGAGCTAAAGCCAACGGCGGAAATGGCGCCCAAGCCGGACACTTTTAATATGGCGGGAACGTCGACTTGAGGAACGTCGTGCGCAAGCGGTCGCATTCCGTCCATGAAGGACTTGACGTAGGTGCCGATGGCCGAGAGATCACCGTCTACGCTGACGTAACCGTAGAGGACGCCACCTAAATCGAGCTGCTTGGCAACGGTTTCAAAGCGGGCGGCATCGGCGACGGGGTCCGGCGGAGCTTGATTGGGAAGAGTGACGCCGACATTGGGCATCATGAAAAACCCGGGCCCAAGCAGAAGCGGAAGAAGAGTGGAAAGTAGGGAAAAGGACATAACTATTTTAGTTAGGGTTGCGGATGATTACTATGTAGGAATGAAATCAAGCAGTGATTGAACTTGATCGTTCTTGATCGTTCTTGATCGTTTTCGGAAATGAGGTCAAATACTATAGTTAGTTGTTTATGATATAAATTTATAGGAACTACCCACCTACTCCACATTAAACTAACACCTATTTGCGTAAATTTAACACTTTTTTACGACACATGGATGGAATTGTAAATGAATCGCTGAAACGACGGCCGGTTTCCGGAACACTATAACGGAAGGGTAAAAAAACTTATTTCGAATCCTTTGCTTCCTTCAGGATGCTGATCCCATTGGGCATAGACGGGTGATAGGTCTTTGTATTCTTGTCGTAGAACAGGTATGTCTTTACGAGGTCACCCTTATTTGGAACAGGTTGATGCCCCTGAGGCCCCGGCAACGGAGGAAACCGAGTAGATGGCTGCCATGCCTCTAAAGACAATTCATCGCCTTCCTTGACGTCCTTGCCTTTTTCCACGGCGATGACTTCCACGGTAATCTTGAAGATTCGGTCGCGGGCGATGAGGAAATCGCTCCTGCTCGACCGTCTTCTTGACTTTTGAGTTTTGGAGCTCAGGGCGACGACTTTGCCCCGAACGACGTGCGTCGCCTCCTCCATCATGCTTTCTTTCGAGTGGGGAGCAACGGCAGCTGATACATCGAAGGCAGTCAACGCAACAAGCCCAGCAAGAAAGGCCGCGAAACAAGATCTCACAGAAGTTTTCATGTCGTCGTCGAAGAGAAGCAATTACCTCAAGGGATGGCCTGGAACATTTGCTTGATGTTCAGCTTGCCGCCAACGAACTCGACCTCCATGTCGAAGAACCCGGACCCTGCTCCTCCCTTGTGGGGGAATCCGACGGAGATGGCGTCGCCGCGCTTGCTGAACCGGTTGGGCTTGCTCCAGTCGACTTGGTCCAAGAGCCTGTCGTTAATCCTTGGTCCGGGGTTGTAGGTAAACTTCCCTGCCAGAAAAAGTCCGAGCATGGTTTCGCATTCCTTGATCTCGATGTCACGAATCGAACCGCAGAGGTAATCCGTTTCCCCTACCCTGAGGATTGTCTTTTTCCTTTCGTATGCCTTGCCGGCCCAGAATTCGCCCATTATGACGTCGCCCTTGCGAGGACCACCGCCGGGATGAAACCATGGCTTGAAATTGACGCTCAAGACCTTGTAGGAAACTTCCCGTCCATTGACTTCTTTGGCGCCATCCACCCGGATGCCTCGAGCCGCGCTGGGATGGAAGTGGACGGTGGAGATCCTGGCGACCTTCTGAACGCCCTGCTTCTTGGCCAAGGCGATAACGATCTTTTCCTGAGCCTCGGTCAGCTTGCCCGCCCGATAGTCCCGCTCGATCCCTCCGGATTTAGTTATGCGAGCAGGAGATTTCTTTACCTGCTTTGCGCCGGGAAGGGGAATAGCGTTCAACTGAAACAGACAAACAATCGTGAGTGACAAGAAAAGAAATGAGGAAGTTATTTTCATTTGTTAGGTAGATTAAGGAAATAAGGATGACATAGTGGGAAAAGAAGGCGAACCTTTACCAGAGACATTGGACTGTATTATCGCCAGAAAACAGTTCATAACCAAGCAAAGCGGTTCTTGAGATTTGAAGAAAGCTTGCCCGACAACCCATGCGACCAAATGCACTTGTTAGTCGGTTTGGAGTTTTTGGCCCCATTTTCTAACACCTACTGACAACATAAAGATGATGAGCCACGGAAGGCTATAGATTAGAGATATAAGCCAACCGAAAAACATTACTGCCAAACCTGAGGCACCATCGCTATCCCAGCCCTTGGGCAATTCTTGGTTTTGCGTAATGAGATCACCTATGTGTGCCTGATAGAACATAAAAGAGCCGAAAACCAACAACCAGCCAAACACTGAAATCATCACTAATACCAGCCACCAGCTAGGTTTTTGATTCTTAAACCTCAACAATAACAAAATTGGTGGAAGTGTAAAAAAAAGTCCTAAGCACAATAGATGTAGAATTTCATTCATAATCTAGCTCTAACGTTATCTTTCATCAGAAAGGAGTTTTGCCATCCTCTTTCCAATCCACATGAATGCGAACGCCATTGAGGTAAACCTTGATATCATCTTTGGCGGAAATGGATACCGTGAACTCACCGTTTTTCTCTTCCGGATGATCGAGGGTGAAACGATACTGATACTTGCCGTCCAACCGCACTTTGCAGGTTTGGCTTCTTATTGCGGGCACCGCTGATCCATGGCGGATCCATTCGACCTTGTAGTCCTTGTCCCCATTCAGTCCCTTGAGCAAGGTAAAGGACTGTCCGGCAAATGCATCCTCAATGTAAATCTGTTTTCCAACCAAGGAATCGATGGTGGGCCTCTTGTCGGCATGGACCCACGCAGTTAGTAAGCTAAAGATAATTCCAACGAATAACGCTTTCATGGCTTTGGGTTCCGGCAACGCGTTTATGATTAACGCTTCACTTCAGGGACTGGATCTTTTCGTCATCCGGAAACAGTTCCTTGACCAAGGCACGGAGTTCTTGAGATTTAAAATAACTTTGCCCGACAACCTTTCCGTCGAGGTAATACCTCAATTCATTGCAACTGAAACAAACCAACAGATCGACGTTCGTCTTCTTGTCTTGGAAGCGGAAAGCGACTCCGGGGCGAAAAGAACAATCAATCGGTATGGAGTGGCGAAAATAGGTATCATGATCTTCTATAATCGAAGAAAGTTCCTTCCGTGAACCAGAGTTCAAGGCTGCGGCATCGGAAATGATCGCATAACCATGTAAAGAATCACCTTCCTGCTTTTTCCCTTCTCCCGGATAAGAATCGTCCACCCGATAGGCTGCGCAAGTCATGTGGGGATTTGCAAAGGAAGTCGTGGAGAGAGCCTTCTCCATCGCATCATTTTTCCAATACGACTTCCAGCAGGAAGAAAGGGCAAGAAGGCATAGGATGATTATGCTCTGAATGACATGGGTTTTCATTTGTTTTTCGGTGCGAACAGAAAGTCAAAGCTGCGGGAATAGATTTCGTCATCTTTGGTTTTGGGTTTCCCATCCGGGCCGGATGAGAAAAGGTCGAAATCACGCTTCCCCGCCTTGTAGTTGAGACGCCTGCCCCACTCGTCGGTCATGGCCTTTTCTTCCTTGAGATAAGGCCCCTTCCATTTTTCCATCATGGCGTCTTCTTCAAATGAAGGAGTATTTACCAGAGCGGTGAGCCCGCCTTCCTTTGCCGTCGGGAAATGCCCGATGTCCGCCTCATAGGCATTCAAACGCATCTTGAGCCAAGTAACGGAAGTCTTGTCCGTTAAATCGACGTCGGTTTTTCCTCCGTTTTCCCGAAGCAGTTCGATCACTTTCTTTCGGTTCTTCTTGATCGCCATATCCAAGGGGGTCCATCCGTACTCGGCCCGGGCATTGACCGCGGCTCCTCTCTCGATGAGAAACTTGACCATTTCAATCGAACCTTCCCTAGCCGCCTTGTGCAAAACTCGATAGGAAGTCTTTCCCAAGAAGCCGTCGATGGGAGCGCCGGCATCGAGACACTTTTGGATAACCTTGAAGTCGCCACTTTCGACGGCCGCATGCAATTCAGCGATGGCTTCAAGGTCTTTGTCCGAAATCGTTCGTTGTGAGCGCGGAGCCTGCAACTGATCGATCTCTTGGGCGTATGCAAAAGAAGGAAGAGCGACGAGGTAGGAAAGACAAAGTAAGGGGGCTGTGAAAATTGGTTTCATTTAGGTTTTAGAAAGCCTTCCAGCCTCCGCCCATGAGCAATAATTGGGCTTGGGGGGCGTCCGGGTTTCCTTCGCGGATTTTGAGGGAGAGCCGGTAGGGCTTTTCTTTCTCAGGAGTGAATACCGTCTTATAGGTATAAAGATCACTTTGGGGAGCTCCGACCGAACCCGACCACGTCCAGTTCTTTAACGGAGCCTTCTCGGAAAAGACTTTCGTGCCATTCTCATCCTCGAGGGTCATTTCAACCACTGAATCTGCCGCCTCGAAGTTCTTTGGCTTCCCTAGGGTCGGCAGAGGATGATCGACCCGCAGATAGCAAACGAATTCGACTTCAGGCAGTCCCTTCAGTTGATGGACTTGCGTAGCGTCCTTCTTTAAGTCGACTGCTCCAAGATCGAGAACAAAGCGGAGAATTCCCGCCTTTCTTCCATAATCCGTAAAGTTTCCGTCCCCGGTGTAGTTTAGGCCCGGGTACTTGCGGTCCGTGCCGAAACGGCGAACCTCGTCATTCGGAATGAACTGCTTGATTGTCTGACAACCGCAAAGCAGAAAGAAGAGAGCAGTTGTTGCCGTGATCAAGGAGATTTTTTTAGAAGGGAAAGTAAATCTTTTTTTCATGGAGAAGCTTATAGCATGAACATGGAGGGGAGTTGTTCGAGCCAAGTAAAAGGTTTGTCAAAGAAACGTCATGGACGGGTCGATCGGAAAAAATTCTCCTCGAAAACTTCTCCCTTGGCTTGCCTGCGAGCCTCCGCCCGGTCCTTGGTTCTTCCGACTTCCAGTATCCTGTCCGTCTTGCGGTCCACCGCTCTGCGTCGGGCCTTTTCTTCCCTGACCTCATCGCTGTCCGAAAAACTCCAACCTCTTGAAGAAGAATAACTGCACGAACAGAGGATCAGGGGAAAGAGGCAGGCAAACAAAAACAAATTCAATTTATTCATGTTACTTCTTTTCTTTGCTGACTGCTTGTTGCTTGTCCTTTTTGCCCGGAATTACGAATTCGCCCACCTTGATCACTTCCTTGGAGCCTTGCAAGCGCAGGGTGACCGCCTCAGTCTTGGCGATAGGCTTGCCGAAGTCAGTTGTCATTTCCATTTGGACGGTGGTGGCTCCCGCAATGACTTGCTGGCGGTTCCCGTAGTAGTTGACGTGCACGAGGTATTTGCCGGGTTGGGCGCGCTTGAGAAGGAATTCCTCAGG
>JABHOU010000171.1 GCA_018695085.1 Opitutia bacterium
CTTCAAGGATGACACGCGCATCCTTTTTGAGAAGGATATCGATAGTATCCGTTCAATGTTCAAAATGGCCTACAAGCAGGGAATGCTGAAGAACGACAACTACAGTCTGATCCAGATGGTGCAGCACCCGGATTTCTTCGCGACCGACAAGCGTTTCCAACCGATCATGGACAAGGTAGAAGGCATTGCCTATGAATCTCACCAATTCAACCGCCACTGGCCGCGTGAAACCGGTTGGGGAAAGCCGGAGGATATTATCCGGGGAGCGAAATGGACTCTTAAGCAGGGAAAGGAATATATCTTTTACTACGGTCCAATTATCTGGAAAGACGACGTGAAGAAATACTATGACTTCGTCGAGCGTGACTGGCTGATTAAGTTCTGGAAGGAAGGCCTGCCGAAACACCACCCGAAGATGCATTACTATCTCAATACTTTTCCTCACGGTTCGGGCCGCATGCGCCCGGCTGGACCTGAATCCGATCCACGCTCCAAGCTTGGTTTTACCAAGTGGATGATTGAGGAAATCAAGATGAATCGTCGACACCAGGAAAAAGCAAACCAGTAAACCGTAATTATGAAATTCAAAATGATATTTCTTGCCACTGCATGCGGCATCATGGCCTCTGCTGAGGCCAAGAGACCAAATGTTATTCTGATTTACACGGACGATCATGGATACACGGACCTGGGTCTCTTCGGTATAGACAAACACGTTGACACTCCGGTTATGGACAAGCTTGCCGGTGGTGGAGCTTTAATGACCGCGGGCTACAGTTCGGCTCCGCAATGTGTTCCTTCGCGTGCGGGGTTGATGACAGGAAGAATACAGAACGAGTTCGCCTTTCCGCATAACGCATGCGACGCAGGTGAGGGAAAAGGCCGCATGCCCCTTGCTTATCCGAAAGGTGCGGATATGGCCGGGCAGCCCCTTCCTACCATTGCTGAACGGATGAAGAAGCTCGGATACGTTACCGGTTTTTCGGGCAAATGGCACCTCGGCCCGCACAACAGCTCCAACCCTAAGCACGACCCGCACGCTCGTGGCTTTGAGTATTATTGGACGGGTACAATGAACAGCGGTGCGGCAAATCTCACGCTCGATGGCAAGGCTGCTGCTCACCACAAAAAGGATCAGCTGCCCAAGGGTATCGCCAATCGCGTCATCCTGCAGGGTAAGTATGGTGAATCTTTCATCGACTTCAGCCAAGTCGGAGACAAGCCATTCTTCCTCTATCTCCCGCTCTTTGGCCCGCACATCCCGCTGATCAAGAAGAGCGACCCATATTACAAGAATTTCACCAAACTCGACTATCCGCATTATGATGATTGGAGGGACGACCGCAGGCGCATGGGTCTCGCACTGATCAAATCCATCGACGACGCGGTGGGCGGGGTTATGGCCAAGCTCCGCGAGCATGGTCTCGAAGAGAACACGATGGTTCTTTTCGCCGGCGATAACGGTGCTCCAAGCAAGATGGGAAGGGACGAACCGGGACTGCCCGGGGGGGCACCAGGAACAAAGGGCGGAGTCTGGAATGGATCGAACAACGTGCCCATGCGTGGTGAGAAAGGCAGCTTATTTGAGGGAGGGATACGGGTGCCAATGTTTGCGTACTGGAAAGGCAAAATCATTCCCGGCACGGTAATTCAAGAGATGGTGACCACGCTTGATCTTACTGCAACAACACTAAAGGCCGGAGGCGGAACGATTCCCGACGAGTTTGACGGGGTGGATTTGCTTCCGCGATTTACCGGGGGAGTTTCTAAGATTGAGCGCGCGGAACCGATGTTCTGGGAGTTCTGGCATACACAGGCTGTGCGTATTGGTGATTGGAAACTATGGCGCTCCAGTGAGAAGGAGCTGTTGTTTAATTTAGCCAAGGACCCGTATGAGCTGACCAATCGTATTCAATCCGAATCCAAGGTCGCTGACCGGTTGCGAAAGAAGTTGGATCAATGGTCTGCTACGTTGCCACGGCTGAATCATTCCGATCGGGATGCGAGCGAGGTGTTCGCCTGGCCACTCGCGGGTGCTCCCAAAGGAATCAAGCCAGATCCGCGTTACCTTGTGCCTTATACCGATCCGAAGCCCGCACCATACCCCGCTCCAATCAAGAAAGCAGAACAGCCGAAGCAACCTAACATCCTAATTGTTTTTACCGATGATCAGGGCTATGCCGATTTGGGTTGTTTCGGGAGTAAGGAAAACAAGACACCGGTTCTCGACAAGCTTGCAAAGGAAGGAACGAAATTCACCTCCTTTTATGCCCAACCGGTTTGTGGGCCATCACGCTCCGCTCTGCTGACCGGTCGCTATCCTGTGCGTAGTAAAGGCTGGTCGATGCCCGCATCGGAAATCACCTTTGCGGAGATGCTCAAAGAGGTCGGCTATCAGACGGCATGTGTAGGCAAGTGGGACGTATCGAATCGCAAGGCGATTATCGATCGGATGCCCAATGCTCAGGGGTTTGATTATTATTTCGGAGCCCTTGGCGCGAACGACAGCGGGAAGTCGGTTTTACGCAGTAACAATGAGCTGGTGGGCAAAACCGAAGACATGGCGGGGATTACCCGACTCTTCACCGACAAGGCGGTTGATTTTCTGGTTAATCAGCGTGACTCTCAAAAGCCATTCCTCCTCTATCTCGCTCATACAATGATGCACACCATTATCGACGCATCTCCCAAATTTAAGAAAAAAACGGGCGACAACCTTTATCGGGCGGTGGTTGAAGAATTTGATTTTGAAACCGGCCGCCTGCTCGCAACCCTTGAAAAGCTTGGTTTGAAAGAAAATACTTTGGTTATCTTTACGACGGATAACGGTCCCTGGAATCAACCAAAATATTATGAAAACAAAAAAGGGCATCCCGAGAATTCGATTTTCTGGGGCGATGCTGGACCCTTGCGTGATGGAAAAGCATCGATTTACGAGGGCGGTATTCGTGTGCCCTGCATCATGCGTTGGCCGGGAAAAATCCCCGCGGGGAAAACAAATGATGGGCTCATGGCGACCATCGATTTCTTGCCCACTTTTGCCTCGATCACCGGAGCAAAGATTCCCGATGACCGAACCATCGATGGAGTTAATCAAATGGATTTTATCTTGGGTAAATCCAAGACAGCCCGTACATCCTACATTTACAATCCGGGTTCTGCATCCGTGCAGACCCGGATCCTCCAAGGGAATGCCATTCGGGAAGGAGACTGGAAATTAATCTCGCCATTGAAAGTAGGCTTATTTCTGGAAGATGGCGGATCCGGTGAATGGGAGCTCTACAATTTAAAAGAGGATATTGGTGAGACTGCCAACCTCGCGGCCAAGTATCCTCAAAAGGTGCAGGATCTTAAAAGCCTATTAGAGCAGGAAGAGATGCGACTGACTGCAAATTCAGGTAAACGATAAGATCGATCCCTCGGGTGCCTTTCACATCGACTCTGCTTTGGCATAGGTAGGTCGCGAAGAAGACTTCGCATCTGGCTTTACCTAACATCTGGTTGCCTGCGGACTGTATCATTCTATCGATTGCGCGGATCAAGACTTGGTAAATGAAATCATGACAGCAGTTAAAGAAAGCAAGTTTACCGTGAAAAACTTTATCTATGCATTGGTAGGTATTAAACCCTTCCATTCAACATGATTTCAATCTTTAATGAAGCTAGTCGGCCTCAAGGTGAACAAGTCAGCTCGGCACTAACTCCTTAATCTGAATCAGAGTCATCGCATGCTCTCGGTATTCCTCAGA
>JABHOU010000132.1 GCA_018695085.1 Opitutia bacterium
CGAGCGAATTGAAGGGGTCATCAAATCATACGAACTAGCCTACAAGATGCAATCCAGCGTCCCCGAACTGCTGAATCTCTCCGACGAACCCAAGCATATACTCAACATGTATGGAGTCGATGGCCAGACGACCAACGACTTCGGTCGCCAATGCCTACTCGCTCGGCGAATGGCGGAAGCAGGTGTGCGCTATATCGAGGTCACCCATTCGAACTGGGATCAACACGGTGCTCTCAAAAGCAAATTGAAAGCCAATTGCGGAGCCACGGACCAACCTCTGGCTGCTCTCCTAACCGATCTCAAACAGCGAGGCATGCTACAAGACACCTTGGTTATCTGGGGAGGTGAGTTCGGTCGTACGCCACATGCAAAGAAAGCCGATGGTCGTGACCACAACTCGAGCGGATTCAGTTTCTGGATGGCCGGGGGCGGAGTAAGAGGCGGGATGCGCTACGGTGCTACAGATGAGCACGGTATCGCCGCCGTCGAGGATAAAATGCATTTCCACGACCTCCATGCCACCATCTTGCACTTGCTGGGTCTGGACCACGAACGCCTTACCTACAACTACGCAGGTCGTGACTTCCGCCTAACAGACGTCTTCGGCAACGTGGCCAAGAAAATTCTGGCCTAACTCAGTTTGCGTGACTTGCCGCATGAGCGACCAAGCCCGCGACTACGGCGTCCACGTATTCCTCGACAAGACTTACTCGAAGTTTTCCAGCCACCATCTTGGCACCTTCGTAGTCTCCCGATTGAATACGAGAAAACACTTCCTTGGAGTTCGCAATGTAAGGCTCGAGAAAAACGACGGGGCACTCGTACAAACGATTAGCAATTAAGTTACGCCCCCACACGCCTTCCATCTTCCCCACCTTAATGGCATTCGGCCCCTTATAGGCAAACGCAGGCAATCCCGTGGTGCGTTTGAAGGATCCAGCCATGCACTCGGCCAAGGATCGCTCATCTTTATGGGAACGGTTTAAAAGTTTCACGAGCATTTCGAGTCGCTGGTTGTCGAGGGCGATTTCACCCCCTAGGTATGCTCCATTAGTGAGAACATGGTAATCATTCCGCGCAACCAGCGATTTTTTTTCAGGAGTGGGCCAAGGGGCTGCGTTCAAGTGAATGCATACGACTAGGTCGGGCTTTATCTTTTCGTTGACCTTTAATGCTCTGGCCATGATTTCACTTGAGCGAAAGAACAGAATTTCTCCGCGGCGACGAACCATTTTTTTGCGCTCCTTCTTCGTTTGCGTGGGCACGGCATCCCCTTCGATTCTTTTTTGCCAAGCCTCGGCCTCTTGGCGCAGGCTTTTGGGAGTTTCCTTCGTCACGGGCTTCTTCCGATTACGAACCAGCGAAACCCTAGCCCCCAGTCCGCCAAGACTCTTGGAGATACGCTTGGCTACCAAGAGGGCGATATCACCTTCCTTAACGGGAGCAGCATCGCCTATGACAAAATGCCGACCCTCCATTTCCGAATATTTACCACCCAAGTGCCCAGGATCCAAAGCAATGTGGAAACCAGTCAATGGCTTTTCACGGGCAAGGGCCCGGAGCTTGGTCGCGGAACGCCAATACTCTTTCCGATGATTCCTGGCGGCAACATCTGGACAAGATGCCAAAGGCAAAACATACCAATCTTCCTTGCCCGCAAACTTACGAATACGAACTTCCTTCTCGTCGATCTTAATCCAACCCTTCCACCAAGACTCACGTGGAACGTAAACTTTTCGTAGCAGTTCCTCGAACGCCACACTCGTGATACTGTTATGGTAAACATCCAAGCGAGACCATTCGGGCTTCTTGCCAAGTACTGAAATAGATGCCGAGACCGAGGAACCCCCGATCGATATCACCGTTGCCAATAGTAGATGATTCATTGAGTTCCCAGAATAGAGAACTCGGAGAAAATGAACAGTTTTTTTACGAACATTCAAAAAATGCTCAGGAAAAATCCCTGCGCGCATCCAAGGCGCTTCGCAAGGTGACCTCGTCGGCATAAGTGACGCCTGATCCACTGGGAATGCCAAATCCAATACGACTTACTTGCACGTTTCCGACCCCCACGATTTCTTCGCTCAAGTAGTGACAGGTAGCCTCCCCCTCAATGTCGTTCGCAATGGCCAGGATTAGTTCGTTCACCTCGCCTTTTTCAATACGGGTTTTAAGACTAGCAAAGTTCAGCTTTTCCGGACCGATGCCCCGAATCGGTGAAAGCTTGCCGTGCAGGACATGATAACGTCCGCGATAAGCACCCGAACGCTCAATGGCGAAGAGATCGGGAACTCGCTCGACGACACAAATCTTTCCATATTCCCGCTCCTCGTCCCCACAAATGGAGCAAGTTTCATTCTCAGAAAGGTTGCCACAAATGGAACAAGCTCTCGCCGAGGTTCCCGCGGTTCGCAGAATCTCAATGAGATCGTCGAGTCCTTCGGGTTTCTCCACCAGCAAGTAGAGTGCAATACGTTCGGCCGATCTATGACCTAGACCAGGGAGACTCTTGAGCCCCTTCAATAGGTTTTCAAAGCCGGGCGTCATGCTATTGCCCGCAATAAAACAAAACTACGACCAAGGTCAAAAAAGTCCTGGCATCTGAATACCTCCCGTGAGGTCACCCATGGCGGCTTCATTTCGTTTCTTGGCTTCCTCAGCGGCATCTCGTATAGCTTGCAGTATAGCCTCTGAAACAAAGCCCGGATCTTCCTTAAGAAATTCTGGATCTAAATTCAAATTTTGAAATTCGCCTTGCCCGTTTATCTTGACAGTGACGGCACCACCACCACCGGAAACCTCAAACACCTCTTGGCCAAGAGACTCTTGTGCCTCTTCCATTTTCTTCTGCATTTTCTGAGCTTGCTTGAGTAGCTTACCGACACCAACCATAGTAAAAGTCCTTGTTGTGGCAGTTGAGGAATTAGAGAAACACTCGATTGAGTGAGGTTTATCCCTAGCTTTCCAGGATGGAGTTAAAACCCTCCCGAAAAGAAGGATAGTCAGGTACCCAATTCAGCTCATCACGGATGCGATCGTTGCTAATTTTTCGATTTGAAGCATTCGAATCTTCGCTATCATTAAACGAAGGTGCATCGACTCCCAATTTTCCGGCAAGCCATGAAGCAATCTCTGCTCGCGAAGAATGATTGCCATCGGAGACATTATAAATTCTACCAATGTTCTGTTCACCTGCATGAAGGACAGCGAGAATTGCTGATACAGCATCATCGCGATGGATCAAATTGAGGATGCGATCTCCGTCACCAGCTTGGGCTTCGCCATTTCTTACGCTATCCAAAAACAAATGACGACCAGGTCCATACAACCCCGCAAGGCGAAGAATAAAAGAGCGACGGATACCCTCACCGCTGGAAAAGCCCAACTGCTCCGCTGCCAAAAGAAGCCCACCCTTTTCGGACACACCATCAGAAGAAGCGGTTTCGTCAACAAGGCGACGCCCAGTTTGCGGGTACACTGAAGTACTACTCGTAAAGACATAGGTTCCAACCTCGCCATCGCGAGCCCACTTCACCACAGTGTCTTGTCCATCAACATAGGATTTGAGATAACCATTCAAGTCGGCTGAGGCCGCTCCCACGCAATTCACAACGAAATCCTGCGTAGAATCAATCTCCCCTATCCAGGACTCATCATCCAAGTCGGCTGCCACTACCTTATGGACCCCCGCATCATTCAAAGATACAGCGGTGTCGGCATTACGGGTAACAGCTGATACATACCAAGAGAGTTCAAGAGCCTGACGGGCAAGTTCCGAACCAAGATAACCACAGCCAAATATTGCGAGCTTTTTGCTCATAAAGGATATTCATGTAAAAAATCAACGGAAACGTCAAGGTTGACTAATTCGTTAATTTCATGCGTAAAGCTCGACCTTTTTAGAAATGCAAAACCAACCCGACAAAGAAAAACTTCATGTTGTCTTTGTTTGCTGGGGCAACATCTGCCGTTCTCCCGCAGCCGAAGCCACTTTTCGCAAATTGATCATTGATCGTGGACTGGACGACCGCATCACCTGCGATTCCGCCGGCACCATTGACCAACATACGGGAAACTCGCCGGACCCACGTATGCAAAAAGCAGCCGAAGCAAGAGGCATCCGGACAGGAGGATCGGCACGCAAAGCCAATAATGACGACTTCGCCAATGCAGACATCCTGCTAACCATGGACAACTTCAACTTCACGGAATTGAACAAACTCGCTCCGAACGATGAGGGACGAAAGAAGATTCAACGATTCTGCGAGTATGTGAGCGGAACAGTCAGCGAAGTACCCGATCCTTATTATGGTGGGGTCAGTGGTTTCGAGAAAGTACTGGATTTGTTGGAGGAAGGTTGCGGTGCTTTGCTCGAAGACTTGAGAAAGCACTTGGGATAGCCCCCCCATCCTTCCGCATCTTTGACCACAATCAATAACGCCGATGTGGGAAGACGTAGCAACCGCCATTGCCAAGGAGACGCAAACTTCATTTGTTCTCCATAGTGAAAGCAATATCGCCGGTGGTTGCATCAACGAAGCTCGAAGGTTGGAGAGTACGACTGGCGAAGTATATTTCGTGAAGGCGAATTCTGCCGACTTTTTGAGACTTTTTAAAGCGGAAGCCAAAGCCTTAACCGAGATAGCCTCAACTCGAACTGTTTGCGTACCTGAGCCGGTTTGTCATGGAACCTCAGCCGACCGATCTTTTCTGGTCATGGAATTTCTCGAAACGGGTAGAGACGGAGGTTCGGCCCAGCGAAAGCTAGGTCAAGATCTCGCCCGACTTCATCGCATGGAGCAACCTCACTTCGGATGGAAGATCGACAACGCCATAGGAGCCACACACCAACCCAACCCGGCATCCGACGACTGGATCGCATTCTATCGAGAACATCGATTGGTTCACCAGTTCGACCTTGCCCAAAAAAAAGATCAATCCTTCCATGGGGTCGAATCCCTCATAGAGCGCCTACCCGATCTCTTCAGCGAATATAAACCGTGGCCATCTCTCTTGCACGGTGACCTTTGGGGTGGCAATTTTTCTGTCGATACAGAGGGTCAGCCCTACGTATTCGATCCCGCAAGCTATTACGGGGATCGTGAAGCCGATATTGCCTTCACCTATATGTTCGGAGGATTCTCCAAAGACTTCTATAAAGGCTATGAAGAGATTTTCCCTCTCGACCTCGGCTTCGGAATTCGCAAAACCCTTTACAACCTTTATCACGAATTGAATCACTACAATCTCTTCGGGGGAGGCTACGCCCGCTCCGCCCAATCGAGCATCAATCATCTCCTCGCCTATTCACCATGACCAACGACATACAGGAAATCCTGCTCGACGAAGAAACCATCAGCCAGCGCGTCAGAGCCCTAGGAGCTGAAATCGACGTCCATTACGAAGGAGAGGAAATCCTGCTCATCACCTTACTTGATGGGGCCATCGTATTCACCGCCGATCTCATTCGCAACCTGCGCCGCCCACTTCGTCTCGACTGCATTCGCGTATCCAGTTACGGCGATTCCACCTCCCCTGAGTCGAGCCCTCGCATATTGGGCAACCTCCGAGCCGAAGTAGAAGGCCGGCACGTTTTGCTCGTCGACGACATCCTCGATACCGGAAACACCTTGTCGCGCGTTCAAAACGAAATTCTCTCTCGCAATCCCGCATCCGTCCATTCCTGCGTGCTGCTCGACAAGCCAGC
>JABHOU010000312.1 GCA_018695085.1 Opitutia bacterium
ACGATTTCCTCGGTGTGATCGATCGAGTCGATCAAGAGGCCGAATTGATTGGTTCCGGAATGCAGCACCAGAAAGAGGCATTCGCCTTCCTCTTGCCCTTCGGTTTCCGGATGGGATGTAGCGCCTTGATCGAGGACTTTTCCCTGATCGTCGACTTCCGCGATTTCGCGCATGCTGAGAATGGGAATGATATTGCCTCTCAACCGGTAAACCTTGCGGTCGCGAATTTTCTCGATTTGCACTTCGTCTTCCGGTCGGACGAGAATGACTTCCTTGAGCTCGGAATGCGGTACGGCGAAGCGATCCCCGCCGATTCGCACGATGAGCGAGGACATGATTGTGAGGGTGGTGGGCAGGTGTATGATCACCTTGGTCCCCGATCCGACTTTTGTCTCCAAGTCGATCGCGCCACCGAGTTTCTCAAAGGTCGATTTCACGACGTCCATCCCAACTCCTCTCCCCGACAAACTGGTAACCTCGTCCGCGGTCGAGAGCCCGGGATGAAAGATTAGCTTGGCGGCTTCGTTTTCCCCCATCTTGTCTCCTTCGGCCTGAGTGATCGCATGATTCGCAACAGCCTTCGCCTTGACCTTTTCCCCATCGATTCCCTTCCCGTCGTCTTCAACCGTAATGACAACCTGACCGCCCTCGTGCCGAGCCTGTAACCAAATTGTACCCACGCGGTCCTTGCCTAGGGAAACCCTGTCCTCCGGTGTTTCCAATCCGTGGTCGGCGCAATTTCTAATCAAGTGGGTAAGAGGATCGGAAAGGGACTCGATGATGCTACGGTCCAACTCAGTGTCTTCCCCTTTGACGACAAGCTTGATCGGTTTCTCCAGTTGCTTGGCCAAATCCCTGACGATGCGGTTGAATTTGGTAAACGTTCCCCCAATGGGTTGCATCCTGGTTTGTAGAACAAGTTGTTGCAGGTCAGAGATCATGTGGGCCATGGCGACCATGGTCGTCTTGTCTCCTCTTTCCGAAAATTGACGAAGCAACTGGTTTCTTCCGAGGACGATTTCCCCGGTCAGTTCCATCAGTTTGTTCAGCAAGTCGACCTTTACCCGTATCGTCTCGTTCTGAGCCATGTTCTTGCCCAGGCTCTTCTTTGGTTCTAGGGCCGTTTTATCGGGTTCAACCCTGTCCTCATTTTTCGGTTCCGTCTTCGGGGTCTCCTGCTCGTCCTTTTTCCCGCATTTTTGTTCGGGTGGAACCTCCGTGATCTTCTCATCTTCCATGACTGCTTCCTCTTCGGGCGGAGGAGAAGGGGAGGCAACGGCTACGGCGGATTGAGGATTGTGGGCTGCCTTCAATTCCAGGCAAATTGGAGCGATGTCAGAATTGTTTCCGTAGTCATCGGATTCATGCATGCCCTTGAGCGCATCGCATGCCGAATAAAATGGGGCGATCATGCCTTCGTTGAAATCGAGTTCACCTTCCCTGATTTTCATCAGTAAGTCCTCGAAAACATGAGAAAGTTCAGAAACCTTGGTCAGGCCAAAGAAACCTCCGCCTCCCTTGATTGTGTGAACGGCCCGAAAAAGCTTGTTTACCAAGTCCGTGGAAAATCCATTTTCCAATTCAGACAACCCATCTTCCAGTTCCTCGAGCTTTTCGCCCATTTCTACCAAGAAATTCTTAAAGACTTCGTCTTCTGGATTCATCGAAGGGTAATGGGGATATAGGGGGTTGAGGGGTAAGAAACGGAACATACTCTAGGAATATAAGATATCGCAATCAACCATGAAATCAGACAAAAAGTACGGATACCCGTTGTACTTTTGTTGAGTTTAAATAGGCAGGAATATCTAGCTGTTCGATCGTACGGGGGGACTTACGAAGCATTCTTTGGTGAGAAACTTAGTTTGATTCGAAGGGTTTGCTTTGACTCGCCATGGTGGGTGACATCGAATGGAGCCAAGTTGAGCAAACTAGTCATTTTGCCGCTGCCATCAGCAGCACCGGGACCGCCCCCGGCTCAAGCTCAAACGCCACCCCTACCCCAGAAGCCCCAGATGAAGCAGACTGCCATAAGGGTGACACCTCCCGCTGCCGCCCCAAGACTTTAAATCAAGCCGAGGAGGCAATGTCGACCGTCCGTCCCGCCGGTTCCCGCCACCCCCTCGTCGACAGAACGAAAGAGAGAACTTATCTGCTGCCTTTAAAATAGGATGGTAATAAAACAATAATTGAGTATTATGGGCGGACCAAGTAATTTGGGGCGGGCTCGGGAAAGCTTAAGTAAAAGTGCCCCGACGCTTCCTATAACGATAAAGGATATCCAATGGCTTATACACCAAGTAAAGATTACAAGCGGAGAGAGCGCGAACAAAGGAAAGCGGACAAGCGCAGGGTTCGCGAAGAGGCGAAGGTCGAAAAACTAGCGGCCGAGAAGGTGGCTGCCGAACTGGCTGCCGAGGAAGCGACCAAGCAAGCGGTCATCGATGAGGAAGCTCGAATCGAGGCGGAGTTCGAGGCAGAACTCCAAGCCGAAATTGATGCTGAGGAAAAGGCTAAACTCAATCCCGAATGAGTCGTGACGTGGGTCTGTGGACCTCATAGCCCCCCGAATGGGCAGAAAAAGGACGGAAGACACCTTTCAAGGACGGCAAATCAATTGCCATGAAGTCCCGAGACCCGGACGGCAATCGAATGATTTAACCGGGGAGAGCAAATTGACGTCGGTGTAAATCGGCGTAGCGGCCCTGTTCGTCGCAAAAGGGAATGCCGACCTACTCCAAGTAACTGATTGAGAGTCTAAGAGTAAGGATAGAAGCTGGGACTGAGGCAGAGAAACCTGATATGAGGCCTGCAATCCAAGGAGAACCATCCCTTAAAAATGTCCATTTATCTGTTTCATCAATGTTGAACTTATACAACCCTGGGAAAAGAAAAAGTACGGGCCCGGACACATAATACCAAAACGGCAAAGTCATCGTCACCCATATCAGGGGGATTCGACCCCAATTGATAGAAAATCGCTTTTCAGCCGGTACGGGCACACACCTGTTGGAACCGGCCTTATACGAAACATACTTATCGACCACAGTATCCCTGGCAAGAAGGTGTATTACCTTTGAGGGACCAATCGCAGTTTCTCGTCAACCCTTGTGTCGATGGTAAAACGCTCGCCCTTGATAGTTTCGGTCTTACCGTTTCCACGTATGACCGTAACCTGTTGGCCTGGCCAGGGGTTCTGGATCGTACATTTCCTGCCACGCTCGCTGATAATGCGTACATATTTCACCGTGCCGCCGCGGAGTCGACTCGATACGAGGAATGCGCCAAAGGCACGTAAATCCTCAAACGCAGCGTCCGACTCATTCGGCCAAGCATGAAAGACGCGCAACACGTCCTGATGGCCCATGCATAGCATCATGTTGATCGTAACGATCGAAGGAGTACAGCTTTCCACGCCGTGCGCGTTTCTGCCATGTTTCATGCCGTTGGCTGTCTTCCCCGCCGCCCATCGTTCCAGATTGGTGAGAATTTCCGATGAATCATAGCCCACTCTAACCGCCGCTGGATAAAAACTGTTACAGCCGTTAAAATCATGCCATCGGTTCATCACCCTCACCATTTCTCGCGACAGATGGAGTATCTCGGGGCCTGACTCCAGTCCGATTTGCCCCGCCGGAAACATATTCTGGATGCCCAACGTGTTGTTGCCGTTCCAGTCCTTGCCCGCCTCAGCATAACGAAAAACCTTGGTCCCTACATGTTTGCCCATATGTTTGTTGGCTTTCCACGCTTCAGGTATGGTCCACGTTGCATATCCAGAAAGATGATGAAGGATGTGTTGGCGCTTTTCCCTCAGGTCCGCATCTACACCAAGCAATTCGCTCATATCCAGGGCTAGCTTGAAATTCATGCGAATCAGCCCCAGGGCGGCTGTGCCGTTTACGTTCGGCCCGCTCCCTTCGTGGACCGAGTGATCGTAGAGCACGTAACGACCTTCTCCTGGCTTTCTAAGCGACCCTGGAAGCGGTGCATTTGTGACCGAAGTAGGCTCAAATTTGAGATAATCCACCCAAAATTCAGCCGCGGCGGCCACGAAGGGATAGTATTTTTTCGCGTACTCAGGATCCCATGTTGAACGAAATCGCAAATTGACGGGTGTCAACGATTCCGACGCGTTACTTTTCTGTCCATGATCCGTCACCTTCTTGTTTGCTCGCCGTTTATTTCCATAACGACCATCGATGGCCTGGTGATTGTAGGTGCAATCAATCCCTTTAGGCCCGATGCCAACCGGGAAAAAAACACCTTTTTTATCCCACAGTTCCTTAGCGTAGCGCTTGGCGCGTGGAAGGAAGTCGAGATACGGCTCGGTCGCGACGTCAGCCTGTTCGATCCTATTGGCCGAAAACATCCCGTATGTCGGCGCGTTATGATTGTAATTCAGGTGATAATCACCATTCCATTCGGGTCCTTCAGTCAAAACCCAGATACCAAAGAGCCCTGGAGGAAATCCGCTGAGGCGATACGCGCTACCCAGCACATAGAGCGATCTGTAGTAATCTTTCTCAATGACTTTCTGTGGAATCGAAACCAAGGATTTATTCCAATACTCAGCCCACCAGGCGGCATGCTCCTTCTGCAGGGTTTCCAGTCGTTTGGGTGTTGTGTCGCGCACCAATGCGACTGCCTCTTTTTGATATTCCTTGTTGTTGAAAACACTGTCGACGGCTATCAAAAAGGTCACCGGACGGCCTGGCTTAAGCGTGATCTTTTGGGTGGCACCCAGTGCCTTCGCCGGCTCGAATGCCTTGGTCCAATTGATCTTGCTAATAACTTGCGGTTCACGGGTATTGGGTTCAGGTTTTACGAGTGGCCGCGGCGTCCAGGGTTTTATCTGCTTGCCCTTATCGTCAAAAACTCGAACGGCGGCGGCCATGCCCGATTCGATGTCAACGTGGTCATCATAGTGTCGGCGCAGCCAGAGGGTATCCTCCTCTATACCCGAACTGCGACGCGATGCCGTGATGCCGATCTGTGGCAACAGGAGCTCCACGTCTGTCAATTGCGTAGAGATTTCAATCTCCAAGGGCTTACCTGTCGCCTCAAGCTCAATCCAGCCAATATTGGCGGTCGCCATCACTTTTGCACGAAACTCAAGAGTCACACCGTCTTTAGTAAATGTGCCATGGGTGATGGGATTGTAAATCGGCTGTTCAATTTTATAGCTTGCGCCCTGCATTACGGGAGCCTTGATATCGATCCAGCCAAACAGTTTCGGCTGGGCACCGATATGTTGATTCTGCAGCCGCCAGAAATCGTTCTTGTTAATCCAGAACCGAAGCGACTCTGCTTCGCCACCCACGGATAGCCCCATGTCTCCGTTACCCATCAGCAGAGCATCGGTTGACCATTTTTCATAATGCCCCCACTGCGGCGGCTTGTCGGAGCTGTTCTTGTACTGCGAGATAATCGATTCCGCCGAAAGAGAAATCGTCTGCTCTGCCGCATTAAGCTGAGCGCCGGTAAACCACAACAGCCACGACGACACAGCCAACCCATATCTCGCATCCATCTTTGTCATCAAATCAGCATAATATCTTAATGCAAGTTACAACAAGATGTGGCCCGTCATCCTTCCTATTTCTTCGTCGAAAGAAATTCAACCAGATCACGAATATCTGATCTAGTAAGTAATGCCCGGTAAGAGGGCGGCATCGACGAGGGCAGTCTCGTCCGCGCTTTCACCATAGATTTCTCGATGACGAGTTTTTTGTTTAACAGGGTATGCAGATCGATCTCCGTGTTGGTCTCTTTTTTTAAGAACCCAACATGAACCATACCGTCGATCATTTCCACGGTCGTGTTTTCAAACCCCTTGGCTATTTTGGCGTCAGGGAACAATATTGATTCCAGAATGTAGGACCGAGGAAAACCCTCTCCGAGTTTTGTCAATTCGGGACCGGCCGTTCCGCCCACCCTTTTAATCTTGTGGCATTGCACACAGCTGGCTTCCATTTTATGAAAGAAGACATGCTCACCCCGCACGGCGTCCCCCCCCCTGAAGAAGGTAAGGGAATCCAGCAACAGAGTCAGAACTCAACTTCTCGCGATACGTACGCAGTTGGCCTTTCAGGGTGACACTTCCGATCGTCTCCACCGTATTCATCAGGTCCAGTTCGATCTGCGGATCAACATCCCCCTTCAATAGGCGACCCGTCCATGTCGCGAGTAATGCTTCGGTCGACTTCGCCTTGATAGTGGACAGCACAGCCAAGGTGGCTTGCTGATCTTCGATCTTCTGACTTTCGAGGAAATCTGCGGCAGTTTTTACGGCAGCTACCGGGCTCCGCTGAGCAAGCTGTCGCAACCCTTCTATGCGCACGATAACATTAGTATCGGCGATTGCCTTCTGAACGAGCGTCTTTACCCCGGGATGATCCAAGGTCACGAGGGATTTGAGTGCTTCCGCGCGTTCAGCGGGCGCGAGGGTCGGATCGTCAAAGCGCTTGACGAGAATGGGGCCGTCGAACAACACATATTTAGTCGCTAATCGAGCGGCCAACTCGCTGGTTACTCCATTAGCGATCAGCGGCTTAATCAGCGGAAGAAGCGCTGCACGGGGTGCATCACTTGGCCGCTCCGACAACGGTCGCCAGAATCCATTGACGCGCTCACGGCCGTTTGGAGCAGTCCAGTCCAACAATATCTCAAGTGCTTCGACCTTCATCAAATCTGAAAAGCGCGAAGAGATAGTGGCCTGGGCAATATTTCTGGCCGCTTCGACTCCGCCCAACATGAAGTTGGCGCTGAGAATACGACGGGCGAGTGGGTCGCCAAACATCGCCTTTCCTTCGACCAAATTTTCGGCGAGCGCGGCTAGGGCAGGCATGGCCGCATCAATTCGGTGATCATAGATGCCTATCCCTGCTTCAGCCACCACAACCGGATCTTTGTCTAAAAGAAACTGAGCAATAGCCGGGTGCTGATGGCGACGCAGGACAACCACCAAGCCTTGCCGCACGGCCGCAGACGGATGCTTTGCATATTTCAATACGGCTTCTGGCGCGTCAAGCCGGTATAGCCCCATGATGGCGGAGTGCCGTAGCCAGGGATCCTGGTTATTGTTGCGTTCGAGCAGGGCCACGAGCGGTTCGATTGCATCGGGGTTTTTTAACTTCCCGATGGAGATGGCCGCCAGCGACTGAACATGCAAGCTCTCGTCGGCTAACAGTTTCTCCAAGCCCTTATAGGCCGACGCCGTGTGGGATTCACCCAATGCGCGCGCGGCTTGAGCACGTACCTCCTCTTCGGGGTCTGCCAGTAACGGAAGTAGGTGGGTCGCAGCAGAGGTTTCTCGACGTGCAACCTGGCCGACCCCCCATATACCATGTAGGCGAGCCAACAAGTTCGGACTCTCATGGGCCGCTTCAGCCAGAAGCGTAACGGCTTCACCCCCCTTGTCGGCGAGGGCAAACTGCGCCCGCTGACGAACCCGCATGTCCGGATGACTAAGTTCATTTTACTTCGGATTCTATTCTCGGCCTTGCCGGCCCGATCGTTCCTCCGTCGACGAACTCCGCCTTGGTCAGTGTTTTCCGTTTGTCCTCCTTGCCACGGCTAACATTGTTCGTCCAGCGCACGATGCGGTGGATCACCGGGCGGTAGTCCCAGCGGATGTGGGCGACGGATGGTTCACTCCAGATAAAACTGCTGTTAGCGTCAGTGCAGATCAAAGACACGTCATGCGGCACGCGCAGGCCACGCTCGGCGAGAAAGTGCAGCGCCGCGCAGTAGAGATGCGGTGTGTCGAGGATCAACGCGCTTGGGGGCGTATAGCGAAACAACGAGTCAAGCTGTACAGCGAATCCCTCGCTAGTCCACTTTAAGTCGGGAAGGTTGAAGTCGCCAACCTTGATACCAGCGGCCTCTAACTCAGCAAGAAAAGCCCGCGCGACTCCCCCGGGTTGCGGCAACCCGAACTGCCGATGGCACAGGAAGGAGATTGCCCTATGACCGAGCTCGAGCAACCGCCGGGTGGCCTTGGCAATAGCGGGAATCTTATCGGGTCCCACGGCGGCGATGGGAACGCTGACGTGGCGCCCAAACAGGGCGAAAGCTGGCGCTTTTTGCTGGGCAAACCAGGTCAGCACCTCGTGCGAGCTGGCGCAAACCACC
>JABHOU010000633.1 GCA_018695085.1 Opitutia bacterium
CAGGACTAGCTGTGGCCATCACCTTTTTCATCTCCACGAGCGATTGCCTCGGAGAAGATGCCCATGCTTTCCTCCAATCCAAAAATCCAACCGAACTGGATCGCTTCATCCTCGACGGAATGAAGGAAGCGAAGGTACCTGGTCTGGCCGCAGCGGTAGTGAAGAAAGACAAGATACTCTGGACGGGAGCCTACGGATGGGCCAACCGCGAGCAAAAAATCCCCGTGACCAACGACACCCTGTTTCAGGTCGCTTCGGTCTCGAAACCCGTGACCGCCTGCACCGTAATCCAAATGGTGGAGCAAGGCAAACTGTCCCTCGACGCCGACGTTAACGAAGTACTCCCCTTCCCTGTCCGGAATCCCAAGCACCCGAAGGTTCCGATCACCCTAAAACACCTCCTGACCCATACCTCGGGAATCAGGGACAATTGGAAGGTACTGGAGGATACTTGGATAAAGAACGGGGACTTCCCTAAACCGTTGGGCGAATCCCTTGCTGCCTATCTTCAACCCAAGGGAGAATACTTCAGTGCCAAGAAAAGCTTTTATCAATGGGCTCCCGGTGAAAAGAGCCAGTATAGCAACGTGGGCGTGGCCTTGGCTGCCTATTTGGCTGAGGCCAAGGCAAAGGTCCCGTTCGAGACGCTCTGCCAAAAAGGGGTTTTTATGCCGCTCGGAATGCAAGGGAGTTCATTCCGCTTGAAGGGCATGGACCAGGCCAAGATCGCCATGCCCTACGGCTTCAAGAAGAAGACCGGCACCTTCAAGCCATTGGGCCACCATGGATACCTTGATTTCCCATCCGGCACCTTGCGGGTCACGGCCCCACACCTTGCGCGCTTCCTGTTGTCTTTCATCGGGGACGGACAACTCGACGGCGCACGGGTACTGAAAGCGGAGACCGTCCGTGAAATGCGAAAGATCCCGTTTCCCAAGGCAGACTCCAAGCAGGGACTGGTATGGTATTTCGACAAACTGGGTGGCGACAAGACAATGGGCCATGACGGCAGTGACCCCGGAGTCTCCACCATTATGCAATACCGCCTAAAGGATGGTATCGGTTATATCATCTTAATGAATGGGGAACCCAAGAGTGGAAAATTCGAGCAAGCCCTTGCCCAGCGCCTGATGGAATTCGGCGAGGTAAATCAATAAGAGACCACTGCAAAAAATGCTTGTTTGCAAAAGATATAGGAAAAATTATTCAAGTTTTGACTTATCAATATAACCTCCAAGTCGAAATGAATATCATTTCTAGAAGAATTCTGGGCATTCGACTTCTTTCCGTTGAAGATTGACCACTTGGTCTGCATTCTATACGAAGTCTACGCTTTACTTTGGGGGTCGGTAGCTCAATCGGTAGAGCAGTGGCCTTTTAAGCCATTGGTTCCGGGTTCAAGTCCCGGCCGGCCTACCACTTGCCCCACGAAAAAGCTTAATCCGCTGGACAGCATGCTGAGAAATAGCTGTTCGAAAGAGGGAATAGCCAGCTATCTGCTCGCCACCCACTACGAATATTTTTAAAATTCCTTGGGATGCATTAAAGTGGCGAGGATTTAATCCGATTATATCTATTGTCCGCAAGGAGGCGGGCGTAGAGCACATGGAGGTGCAGTATGTCCCACGAAACACTAACTTGGTGCCTAGCGTATTGCTATGCGCATAAGAGGATTCTTTATGATCAGCCATGTAAACCATGATTTGACCGGTCTCGCCTTCGAGACTCATCGAGCGCAGTTGGACTTGGATTCTTCCATTGCCAAACTTTCTTCGGGCAAGCGGATGCAAAATGCCGGACATGACGCCGGCGGGTTTCAACAGGCGGCAAAGTTAGGTTCCCGCCACAAAAGGGACGTTGCCTCCATGCAGAACCTCCAAAACCTCGTCTCCTATTCCCAAATTCAGGACGGTTCCTTGGAGACAGTCGGAAAAATTATAAATCGTATGAACACCTTGGCCACTCGAGCCTTGGATGTGACCTCGAGCGATGGCGATCGAGAAAACTACAACAAGGAATTCATTGAATTGGCCGCCCAACTGGATGAAATAAAGTTGGAAAAATTCAACGACATGGAAGTATTCGGAGCGGGAGGGTTCAGCGATGAAAAACAAGAATTTATCGATAGTTTGAAAAATGGATGGCTCAAAAGATCCGAGGAGTTGATAACTGCGCAATATGGATGGTCCGTCAAACCTTCCGACACTTGGGATCTAATAGTTAATGAAAACGACACAGGAGGCTACGCAGCATTCGTAATGACCTCCACCGTAACTTCTCCCGGGGCATCCTTCGGAACCGCAGATGTAATTGAAATGCAATTCGACCTGCCCGACTTTAGTGCCCCTCACACTCAACCGACATCCGAAGCTGATCGAGTCGTTGCCCACGAGATGGTGCATCTCATGCAGGCCCAAAACTCCTATTACGGGGATTTAACCGGAGACGGGACTAGCCGTGCAACTTGGTTTAAGGAAGGTTTGGCCGAATTTATTCATGGAGCGGACAACCGCGTACTAGGAATACTTGGAGCTGCTCCTACAAGTGGACAAATAGATGCCCTTCTTGCGGCAATCGGAACAGGCAATGAAAGCTGGACGACTAACGAACAATACGGGGCCGGTTACTTGGCTGCAAGATACTTGCATAACCAAATAAAAACTGCAACTCCACCTCAATCGGCAGGCGTTAAACACCTAACCCAGTGGATGAAAACAGAGTTTGATGCCGGTAACGGCGCAGCGGCAAGCGGTTTGGACACTTACCTGCAAACCTTCACTTCCTACGCCGACACCAACGCATTCATTACGGATTTCAAAAGCGCTAATGGGAGAAATTTCGTAAATACTCAAATCGTTCCCAATTTGTCCAATGGAGACACAGGTTCGATAGCCGGCAGCGATGCTGGAGGTGGTGGTGCTCTGAATGGTCAGTCCGTAGTTCCGGATACTACGGGCACTGCAGATAGTAGTCCGATCTACGAAGTTGAAAAGGGAAGTTTGGCCGCTACCATCGATGGCTCGGGAGAAACTTGGAATCTTCAATCCATCAATACGATAACGGTAAGTGATACCGCAACTTACAACCTCGAGAGCATAACTAATGCCAGAGGAACCCTCACCCAGTTGACGGCTTGGATGGAAAACTTGGCCACGGAACGCGCATTGGTGGGGGCCAACCTGAGTCGCCTTGAGAAAGAAATGGACAACTTGAGCCGAAAAATGGGAGGCAGAGAAATGGCCGTCAGCAGGATCGAGGATACCGACGTAGCTCGTGAAAGCACCAAGTTCGCCTCTAACCAAGTAAGAATGCAGGCAAGAGTGGCAATCTTGGCCCAAGCCAAGCAGACGAACGTAATGCTGGCCGATTTAGTGCGTGGCGTAAACGTAGGCGGATAAGCTTCCCCTACCCTTCCTCCTCGCTCGTAGCGAGGCTCGCTATCCCCTTCAAATCGAGCTTGCCAGTGGGTAGCATGG
>JABHOU010000478.1 GCA_018695085.1 Opitutia bacterium
CGATGCCAAGGTCACGCAAACCCTTTCGCAGATTCCCTATGCTTCGATCCATGGCGACCAGTTCACCGTAGTGCTCCTGAGCCTTTTCGGTGAGTGCGGTGAATGGCTTTTGATCCACCTCCTCGGCCATCCATGGGCTATGCGGGGTGCCGTACCAGATCACGGTAAAGAAAGGTTTCTTGGCCTTGGTTTTCTTGGTAATGAACTGCAAGGCCTCGTCCACGATGACCTCGGAAGAGTCGCCCTTGAAATTCTCGAACTCTCCTTGCCTGCTCATGACGGGATTCAAGTCGAAAAAATTAGTCACGGACAGCCAAGTGTCGAACCCGAAGGCACCGGGACCATGGGAGTCCTCGCCGAGGATAGGTACGCCGGGGCCTCGCAACCCGTTGAGATGCCACTTGCCGAAGTGGCCGGTGGCATAGCCAGCTTTCTTCATGGCTTGAGCGATAGTCTTCTCTTGGTCGCGCAGGGCGTAACCATGATCGAAAACACCCGTACGATCGTGAGTACGCCCGGTCAGTACTGTGGCCCGAGTAGGCGAGCAGACGGGACCACCCGCATAGAAGCGATCGAACCGCAAGCCATTGGCAGCCATGGCGTCTAGGTTGGGAGTTTTTAGGACGGGGTGATTATAATATCCGGTCTGCCCCCAGCCTTGGTCATCGGCCATGACGAGTATCACGTTTGTGCGTTCAGCGGCAAAAGCCTGAAGGACAAGGAACGGGAAGGTGAAAAGGGAGAAGAGAAGTTTCATGGGACGAAGAGAAAATAAATTCAAAGAAAGGAGCAAAGTAAATCCAAGCATTCAAAAAGAAAAAGTCGAACGCGGGAAGGAGGGATGAGTTTCGTCACTAGGGTTAATGCTATTTCACTTCCTTGAGACCAGCCGCTCAGCGAACGGCGTGTCCAGGGAGCGAAGGTCATGGCCAAGATCGGTGTAGAAAAAGTGGCGATAGAGAAATCAGTTTGCTTGTCAATCAACCTAAAAAATCGAGAGAATAACGGATAAAGCCACCATGACTCCAGCCGAATGAAATTCTTTCCACAAATGATGTCCTGTCTTTGGGTCGCACTAATTCCGATTGCTAATCTATTGACCTTGTTCTTGCCAATATTGACTTTGGCGAACTTTGCTCCCGACCACCCCAACGTCGTGATCATCTTCATCGACGACATGGGCTATGGGGATATTGGTCCCTTCGGGTCCGACCACTCCACTCCGCACCTTGACCGCATGGCTAAGGAAGGCATGAAGTTGACTGACTTCTATGTCAGCTCTGCCGCCTGCACGCCCTCCCGATCCGCCTTGTTGACTGGTTGTTACGCGGACCGTATTGGGATGGGAAAGAGCGTGGTCTTCCCCGCCGACAAGCGGGGCTTGAACCCGAAGGAAATCACCATCGCCGAGATCCTGAAAAACGCGGGTTACGCCACCGGCTGTTTCGGAAAATGGCATTTGGGCGACCAGCCTCAATTCATGCCACTGGCCCAAGGGTTCGACGAATACGAGGGCATCCCTTACTCCAACGACATGTGGGTCAGGGGAAACCCGAAACGAAAGTACTCACCCCTGCCCTGGATCAAGGGAAACAAACCGGTCGCCCATATTCCCGATGTCGCCAGCCAGTCGGTGGTCACCGATGCCATAACCGACGACGCGGTCAAATTCATAAACGACCACAAGGACAAACCCTTTTTCTGCTATGTTCCCCATTCCGCCGTTCATTCCCCACATATGGTCACCCCCGCAAGGTTGGCTACGGCCAAAGGCGACGTCATGCAGGCTCTGGTCTCCGAGATCGATGCCAGCACGGGTAGTATTCTGGAAACCTTGCGTAGAAACAAGATCGATAAAAACACCCTAGTTCTCTTCACCAATGACAACGGTGGAGCAGGAAAGACAAGTAGCGGTCCTCTCCGCGGAGCCAAGTTCGGCCCCAAGTACGAGGGTCACATGCGGGTCTCCACGCTCGCCTGGTGGCCCGACAAAATTCCAGCTGGTTCGGTTTCCTCAGAGATTATGGCAACAATCGACATCCTCCCCACCGTGGCCAACCTTGCAGGGCAACCGATCCCGAAGAACCGGATCATCGACGGCCATGACGTCAGCGATCTCCTGCTAGGCAAACTCAACGCCAAGTCGCCCCACAACTACCTCTACTACGAGAAGGACGGCATTCGCCAAGGAAAGTGGAAACTGGTCCGCTACCGGGTGAAGGCCAACCGGTTCACCGAGTTGTATGACTTGGAAAAGGATTTGGGTGAAAGAAACAACCTCGCTAAACGGTATCCTGAAAAGGTGAAGGCCCTGACCGAGGTCCTCGATGCCCACGTCGGAAAGATCGAGGCAGGAATCCGACCCGCGGGTTTGGTGGAGAACCCGAAACCTCTGCTTGCGGATTCGAACGGAATACCCACTTTGGTCGAATACCGAAATAAATAGAACAGGATCAATCGAATGAAACGAACCGTGCTCAGCATTATCCTTCCTTTCCTTTCCATCCCGGCTTTTGGCATGAAGGTCTTCGATATGGAGGAAATCCGAGATCCAAGCACGCTTCAGCTCAAGGTACTGCAAGACTGGCACAAGGTCAAAGGGGGCATCGAAACCCGCCAGAAACTCGTCAGCATCAACGCGGGAGACTTATGGCCCGGACAGGAATACCGTGTTCCGGTCCGCATGGTCGTGCCCGCCAACCGCAAAGCCAAAGGGTTTCATCTGACCGGGGGGAGTTCCCCTTCCCGACTGCAAAGAGATGCCAGACCCAACCCCACCGAACGGGAACTTTTGGAGGGAGGAGTCGGTCTGGTCATCACCGTGGTGCAGGAACCCGGATCATACGGCCAACGGGAAATGGCCAACGCTTCGGAAAAGAAGTTCGCCGAAAGCCTCAACCCTCGGTTTAAAATTCAGTACTGGGCTTGGCCCGCCACTTTGATGCGGGCCATCACAACCGCTTACGCCGAGAAGGGTCATTTTGAAAAGGGCAAAGTCGCCATGTCGGGCGGATCGAAAAACGGAGCCTCCCCCTCCATGGCCATCATTCACGACGAACGCATGACGGCCGTGCATGCCACGGTCTCTCCGATCTGGGATTCCCCACTCCGTCTCAATGACGATAAAGCATGGAAGGAACTGCGTGCCCAAGGTGGCCGCAGCGGAGGGTTTACCGGTGGGCATTTCGGACCCAACTTCAATAGGCGGGTTCTCGATTCCGGGGGAACCTGGAAAGATCTGCAGAAATTCACCCAGGACATTTCCGATGACGTTTTCATTTCCCGCAACCTCACTGCATTGAGAAAACGCAAGGTCGACATGCTCTTCCACCCCGGCACTCACGACATGGTC
>JABHOU010000142.1 GCA_018695085.1 Opitutia bacterium
CGTGATGCCTACCTAGATAGCCCACACCGACTACGCCGCATCGCAAGGGTTTCAACATGTTTTCGTGATCAGTCATTAAAAATTCAAGGGGAACCCAATACTCCCTTAACCAAATGAAGGGCCTCGTCGGTAGCCTTGGCGAAGGACGGGTTATGAGTAACGAGAACAAGACCAGCGTCCTCTTCACGAGAGGCTTCCAGAAGAAGTTCCATGACGTTGCCGGCGGAACGTTCGTCCAAGTTACCCGTGGGTTCGTCTGCCAAGAGGACTTTGGGCCGATTTAGCAAGGCTCTGGCGATGGCCACGCGCTGACGTTCGCCCCCTGAGAGCTTCTGAGGTAATTGTCGTTCACGATTGCTTACCCCCACGCGATCCAAAAGTTCGCGAGCTCTTTGCTTGGCATCCTTGCCGACTGATCCGGCTAATCGGGCGGCCAACAAGACGTTCTCGAGAACGTTCATCTCGGGAATAAGGTAATATGCTTGGTAAACGACACCGAGGAGGCAGGCACGCCGTGCAGCATCCCATGGTCCCGGGGGCAACTTCGGATCATGGGCTTCGCCATTCCAATAGAGTTCGCCCACATCCGCGGTGTCCAACCTGGCGAGCAGGTTGAGAAGGGTCGTCTTTCCACAGCCTGACTCACCACGGATACTGACGGATTTCCCGGCAACGACACTCAAGTCGATATCGAGTAAAATCTCGAGAACTTCATCCCCATAAGGAAAGGTCTTGGCCAAGCCTTTCGCTTCCAAGGCGAATGGAGCAGGTTCCTCACTCACTGCGCAAGGCCTCCGCAGGGTTGAGACGAGCCGCTTTCCATGCAGGTAAGAATCCGGCCAAGGTTGAAACCGCTACAGCAAAGGTTCCAAAGATAAGAAAGTTCTGCAAGCTATCCGGGGAATCCCATGGGTACGGCACTTTCAAGCTATAGAAGTCATAGAACTGAGCCACCCCAACTCCACCTTCCTCGCCGGCAATGTTACGTACGATAAAGCTCATGAGGGTATCTCGATAACAAATGAAGAGCAGGGCCATCCCCCAACCCAAGATGGCTCCCAGCAGTCCGATGACGAATCCCTGCATGGTAAAGACCGTTCCGACGGAAAGGCGAGAACCTCCCATGGCAACCAGCAAACCAATTTCACGCGTTTTGCGAAGGACGGAGGTCATTAGGGCGATGGCGATGGCAAAGGCCGCAACAAGACCAATCGGCACCATAATTAGAACCATAAGGTATTCTTCAAATTTCAGAAGATCGAAAAACCACGCATTCTCCACGAACCACGGCACGACGTTCCAATTCCCCCCCAAGGAGGAGCGGGTGTTCATGCAGGCATCGGCCAGAGACTGTGTGTCGGATGCGACTTCGGGATCAAACTTGAGATTGAACCCGTGAACAACGCCCCGCTGGTCGTTCATTTCCTGCATGAACCGAAGCGTGCCGAAGAGCGCGTCCAAATGAAAGCCCTGCCAAGGGACCTCGAAGATGCCGCCGACCCTCACTTGGCGCGGCGGCAACAATTCATCGTCCCTGGCTTTCTCCAGCATGGCGGGAGAGTAAACATCGATGACGGAAGCTCCGAATATCTTAAAGGTGAACAGGTCGCCCTTGGCAAAGGGATTCGAACCAGGCTTGATCTCGAATACGGGAATGCCTTCTCCTAGGTTCTCAATTTTCTCTGTTACAAAAAACAGATCTTCCCATTCCTCGTCATGCGGATCGGTGATGCGATAACTTGCACCGTCCTCAAAACGCACCTTCCAAGTTCCCGATTCAACAAAAGGATCAAGCTTGCTAAGAACAATTGTGCCGTTGCCCGCCCTGTTCGAACTGGAATTATGATCGGTCGTCATGATTGCGGCGGCGGGATGGGCTCGCAATTTATCCGCAGCCTTTCTGCTGATGAATACGACATCGTCTTGGAGGTCGTCGACAACGGGAAGAGGAGTGATTTGAGAAGCTTCTTCAACCAGCATTTTAGGCGAACCCTCGGCGAGGAACTGCGAGATCGGGATTACGGTATCCCCGCGGATGGGGTCGATCCCCATGGCAAACGGCACGGCCCGATTGCCAAAATGCTCCAAGAGCAAGTGACCATTTAGGTAAGGGGCCACGGCTTGGACCTTGGGTTGAGACTCCAGTTTCGCCATGTCGTCTTTCCAGTCACCGGGGGAACCGTAAGACATTTCCGCACGGGCATGTCCTTGGGAATCGATTATGTCGGTTCGGAACTTATCCTGAAATCCATTCATAAAGGCCACCACAACGATCATGACGTTCACCCCCAGGGCCACTCCGAAAACGGAAAGAACCGAAAAGAAGGAAATTCCTCGTCCCGTAGGAAACAGCTGCTTCCAAGAAAGATAAAACGCCCAAGGTAACTTCATTTGGTCTGTAAAGATGAGCTATTGGTCCGCCAATTGTTCACTCGGAAGCGGTCTCGTTGTCTTCGAGAATCGGCTCTGGTTCGGAGTCGAACCAATTCTCGCCGATCTTTATCCATTCGCCGACGTCTGCCTCGGGCAGGGGAAACTCTTCCTCAAAATAAGTAAGGTACACGAGGTATAGAATGATTAAAATCGCACAAGAAACAATAATGGAAAGCACTCGCTTTAAAATACCCACGAGAAGAAAGGCGGACAATACTGCAGCAGTCCAGAGCAGAAGTGGTTCCTGCCCTACGTGCTCAATCATTTCCCACACCTCGTCCATCATACAACTCTCGCCTAAACTCCCATATAAACCCTAAGGTTCGTTTTCTTCTTGCGGAACGGTTTGAGGCCTATCCGCAAGAAGTCCTGCAACCATAGCTTTTTGACGCAGGGGTTTGACTCCACGCAAGGACAAACGCACATTGGCCTCGCTACGAGCCGTTTGGGCCGCATATTGGCGAAGCTTGTCCTCCCACACCGACATGACTTCGGGAGCCACGGGTCCTTTGTCGCCGGGAACACGGGCCTCCAATTCCAGAAATCGAGCATATTTAACGGCTAAAGCGTCTTGCCGCTCTTTAGTTTCGGCAGCAACGAGTTGGACCTCGGCCAAGTTTTTTTCGGCGGCAAGCCATTCCACCCGCAAGCGAGCCATATCGACCTCGTAGCGAGAATCATCAAGAATAGATTGGGTATCAGTTAGGTCTTCACCAACCAAAGGGGC
>JABHOU010000634.1 GCA_018695085.1 Opitutia bacterium
ACGCCTTCGCGATCTCCACCATTTGCTGCCGCCCGATCGTGAGATCTTCGACCAAGGTCGTCGGGTCCAAGTCGAGACCAACCATTTGCAGATATTTATTCGACTCCTCGTTGATACGGGCATCATCGATCAAACCGCCTTTCAAAAGTTCACGTCCGAGGAAAACATTTGCTCCTACGCTCAAATTGGTGGCCAAGTTGAGTTCCTGATGGATCAAGGCAATGCCATGATCGAGAGCTTCTCGGGTGGTATGGATCGAAACGGTCTCGCCATCCATTTGTATTTCACCCTCGTCGGAAGGCTGGACTCCGGCCAGAATCTTCATCAAGGTACTCTTGCCGGCTCCGTTCTCACCGATGAGACCGAGCACTTGGCTCTGCCCGAGGGCGAGGTCAACGCCATTGAGGGCACGGACGCCGGGAAAGCTCTTGCCAATCCCCCGAACTTTGAGCAACGGGGAAACCGGGGAAACTTCACTCATCCGAAACTAACGGAAAGCATCAATGCGACTACTCCTTGCCCAAACGCTTCTTCAGGGTGGTCCAAAACTCGTCCACATTAGCCTTCTCAATACTTTGGGCGGGAACGCTGATAAACTTGTCCTCGGGTAATGCGACTCCTCCGGACTCACGTTTCTTCCCGATTAGACCGTCAATCAGTCCTTGGCGACGAAGTTTGGCGTTATCCTGTTCCATACGACCAACGAAAATCATCAGTTTGCCGCCATTAGGAAGTGCTTTTTTCACAAGCTCGGCACACATGAGTCCGGCATCGTAGTTGTCCACGCCGATGTAGCAGAGACGATTTGACTCCGGGGCATCGGAATCATGTGTCACGAGGTTTGTTTTAGCGGCGACCTGATTAAGGAACTCCGTCTGGTTCTTGGCATCGATGGGACTAACGGCGATTCCGTCTACCTTTCGAGTAACGAGATCCTCAATCTTGTCCTTCTGGTCGGTTATACCACCAGAAGGCATAACGACGTCGACTTCGACTGAAAAATCAGCCTTGGCCTGGAGAGCGCCCTTGGCGGCAATATCCCAGAAGGGTGCGACCCCATTGGTGACGAAAGCTAGCTTAGCTGGATTTTCACCCTTGTGGAGCTTGGCGAGGTATTCCATAGATTTATAGCCATACATGTATGGATCTTGGGCAATTGTTCCCTGAACTTGATCGTCTTGAATCCCTTTAAGGGTTCGGTCGTTTTCGTCGAAAGCAACCACCTTTACTTGACCAAGCTTATTGGCTTGCTCGAGAACTTCGAGAATAAGCGGTGGGTTGTATTCGAATAGACCGACCATACAGTCGATATCGGGATAACGTGACAAAGTATCTTCAACGTTTGCCTTGGCCTTGGCCCGATCAAACTGATCGGTGAGGGTGCCGAGGATGGTGAATCCATTGCCTTCGATCACAGCAGAGGGATCTTCGCCCTTACCACCGCCACAACCGACGAGAAGAGCTAGTAAACCGGTCACGACTGCAAAAAGCGAGACACGGACAAAGTATTGATTGTTTTGGAACTTCATAATTCTGAGGTTTTTCAGGTTTTGTGAGTTAGGTTTTGATTCAAAAGTAAATATTTCACCATGGCGTGCGTCCACCATTAACACATAGAGTTTGGCCGGTAAGGAAACTTGCCTCCTCGGAAGCGAAAAAGGCCACGGAATCGCCCACATCCTTGGGTGTACCCCAACGCCCCATGGGAATCGTCTCGAAATAGGCGTTCTTGGCCTCCTGTGGATCGTTGGCGTGGCGCTCGGTAGGAATCCAACCGGGAGCCACGGTATTTACGGTGATGCCAAAGGGAGCGAGCTCCGAAGCCATGCTCCGACTCCAACCGATCTGGCCACCTTTGGCGGCGACGTAGGCGCTGAAATTAGGCACGCTGCGATGAAAGACTTCGCTCGTCACGTTGACGATACGCCCCCACCCTTGCCCCTTCATTCCCGGCAAGGCGGCCTTGGCCAACATGTAGGGGCCCATCACGAAGAATTCGTACATTTGGCGATAGAAGTCGGCATCGTATTCCTCTATCGGCTTTTGGGGTTGATCGGGA
>JABHOU010000272.1 GCA_018695085.1 Opitutia bacterium
GTATAAATTTTGACGAGCAATAAAAAGGTGAGCCTTTCCTAACTTCAAAGAAAGGATTCTTTGATGATTTAGTTGCGGTGTACGATGAAGAACTGTTTGTTGATTTCTAATTCTCCTGCCCCCAAAACTCATCAACCATGATTCTCCGACTGCCAATATTTCTTCTCCTTCCGATCCTGATATCCGCGGACGACAAGCCGAACCTCATCTACCTGATGCTAGACGAATGGGGTTACTTCGAATCGGGGCACATGGGTCATAGGGACCTGCTGACGCCTAACATCGACAAGCTTGCGACCGAAGGCATGCGTTTCACCAATGCCTACGCTGGCGCCCCGGTCTGCGGTCCGACCCGTTGCTCTCTGCTGACCGGACTCCATGCGGGGCACATGACCATGCGCGTCAACAACGGCTACGCCCCCATACGAGCCGATGAACCGACTCTCGCCAGCATGTTGAAGACTCGCGGATATGCCACCGGCGGTTTCGGCAAATGGGGCATCGGTGGTCGCGGCACCTCCGGTGTACCCGAAAAGCACGGTTTCGACGAGTTCTTCGGCTACTACGACCAAGTCCACGCGCACACCTTCTACCCCGGCTATCTCGTCCGAAACAGCGAGGAAGTGCCACTCGAGAGCAATCCCAACAAGACGTATTATGATGGTGAGACGCATGCTCAGACCGCCATCTTCACTGCGTCCATGGACTTCATCAAAGCCAACAAGAAAAAGCCCTTCTTCTGCTATCTGCCCTGGACGCCACCCCATGGTCTTTGGGGCATCGATGAGGACGATCCGTCATGGCGTCTATTCAAAGACAAAGACTGGCAGGCCGGTCAGCAAAACCTCAACGACGCCAAGGTGTACGCGGCTTTCATGCACATGGTCGATCGTCAGTTGGGTGCCGTCATAGACTTGCTCAAGGAACTCAAAATCGACGACAACACCCTAATCATCCTCTGCGGCGACAACGGTGGCCAGGCCTATTTCGCCTCCAAAGAACGACCCCATGGCTTCTTCGGCCCCAACTTCAATGTGGCCAAAGGCGAGCGTTTTCGAGCCGGCAAGGGTTCTCTGTACGAAGGAGGTCTCAAAGTGCCGTTCTTAGCTCGTTGGCCCGGAAAAATCAAGGCCGGTTCAGTCAGCGACCACCTCCTCTATTTTCCCGACGTCATGCCAACCCTGGCGGAAGCCACCAAAGCCGAGTGCCCGAAGACCGACGGCCTCTCATTTTTGCCGACCCTTCTCGGCAAAGACGGTCAACAGCAGCATGAGTTCATGTACTGGGAATACAATGATCAGACGGCAGTCCGTATGAAAAACTGGAAGGCCTACCAGAAAGGCAAGGGTATCTGGGAGCTATACGACCTCGCCAAAGACATCGAAGAGAAGAAGAACGTCGCCGCGACGAACCCGAAGATACTTGAGCAGTTGGTTGCCCATGCCAAAACCTCTCACACCCCGGTTCGTCCCGGCGAGATCTACAATCGGGCGTTGGTTACCAAGGACCACAACCACGCCCCACCCAAGCCAAAGCGCCAAAAGAAGCAGAAGTAGCGCCTGCCCCTGCCGATGCCCGGCCAGTTTGATCTGCTCGCAAGCCATCGTTTTTCTTTTCGTTGCGGTTAACTCCACCGAGCCGTTTCATGGGTCAATTGATTTCACTGCCCAAAAACTAATTCCCAATGAAAATCTTTTTTGCACTTTTATTTCTATTCGCTCCGCTCAGCCAACTATCCTTCGCGGTAGAAAAGGATGCTTCGGAATCACAGGATCTGAAGAATGGAAAATCATTCACCCTCGCGGTCTTGCCGGACACACAATTCTACTGTGACACCCGACTGAAGCTTTCCAAGAAGTGGGGCAATGGGGATTTGCGACGTTACTTTTTCGAGCAAACCCGTTGGGTAAAAGATAATCATAAGCGGCTCAACATCGCTTTTCTCGTTCACGAGGGAGATATCGTTCAGGCCGATGCACCCGAGGAGTGGGCCATCGCAAAGGAGGCCATGTCCATACTGGATGGTCATGTGCCCTACTGCTTGTGTTTGGGAAACCACGATATGGGTTTCCAAAAGTCGAACAACAAATACGGCGGGGACATCGCCGTGAACCGGACCACCCACTTCAATAAATATTTTCCGCGCGAAAAATTTGCCAAGACAAAGGAGTTCGGCGGCACTTTCGATCCCAAACGCCATGACAATTCCTGGTACCACTTCGAGTCCGCCGGAATGAAGTTTTTAATCGTGTCGCTCGAATGCAAACCACGCAACGAAGTCCTCGATTGGGCGAACAAAGTGGTCGCAGAGCACCCAGACCATCGCGTCATTGTTCTGACGCATGCCTACATGAGAGCGAATGGAAAAAGGTTCGAAAAATTAGGATACAAGATAAAGGGAAACGCGGGGGAAGCAATCTGGCAAAAATTAGTCAGTAAACACAAAAATATCTTCATGGTTCTTTGCGGGCATGCAAGTGGCGAAGCGGTTCTCACTTCCCAGGGTGATCACGGCAATGAGGTTCACCAAGTCCTGAGCGACTACCAAGGCATGCATAACGGAGGAGAATCCTGGCTGCGCTACATGGTCTTCGAACCAACCGAGAACAAGATTAAGGTCTACACCTACAACCCCGCTCTGAAGAAATTTCGGAACCAAGCTTCCAGCCGTTTCGATTTGGAATACCAAATGAAAAAGGCGGAGTAGGTTTCCTTTTCGGAACACCTAAAACCCGCAAAGCTCGGATGGGGAAAGCCCACGGGGCTTTATTTAAAGCTACGCTTCTCCACAAGGGTGCGAAGTAAGCGCATTTGCTAGAGTAGGGAACGAAAGGACAACCTTTCGCGAAAGAATCGGCAAAGTAGAATTGGCTTCAGAAGAGCCGATCTCCTCCATTTCCAAGGCAAAAAGGACTTTTTGAAAAAAAATTACTTTTTTTGAATCCAAAACCAAAAAACGAACGAATACTCATCTTTAACCATTTAATATTTTCAACTCTATCGTCTATCATGAAAAAAATTCTCTCTCTTCTTTCCTTTCTCTTTCTGGCCCCACTACTTACGGGTGCACCAAAGATGGATATCGTAGATACGGCAATCGAAGCCGGCAATTTTTCTACGCTTGTAGCGGCCGTAATGAAAGCGGATCTAGTTGAATCTCTCAAAGGCGATGGTCCTTTCACGGTTTTCGCCCCTACCGACGAGGCATTCAAAAAGTTTTGGCCCGAGACATTGAAGAACCTACTCAAACCCGAAAACAAGGATAAGCTCCAGTTGCTTCTCACCTATCACGTTGTCTCGGGAAAAGTTAAGTTGAAGAAAGCAATGAAATTGGATTCGGCTCAACCCACAAGCGGCGGATCTCTCAAACTTGCCGTCAAATCGAGTGTATTGCACGTTAATCACGCCAAAGTCATCAAAGCCGATATAAAGACTTCCAACGGTATCATACATGTCATCGATGCTGTTTTGGTTCCAAACGTATCCAAGAAATCCGCTGCCGTTGATCCTCAAGATCCTGATTTAGATAACAAATCTGACGGTCTAGCCTCCTCAAAATAGTCATTTTTGCAAATTTCTGATTTTATTTGAATCCAAGACTTAAGAAACGACGAATATTTAATAGTGACATTTCTTTCCATATCTAATCTCAAACACCTAACTTAATCAAAATGAAAAAAACAATAGTTATCGTATCCTCCATATTAATGTTCGCTTCCGTACTTACGGCTGCACCAAAGAAAGACATCGTCGACACCGCGGTCGAGGCAGGGAGCTTCAAGACCCTCGTGGCCGCCGTTAAAGCAGCCGGCTTGGTCGATACCCTTAAGAGTGAAGGTCCTTTCACGGTTTTCGCCCCAACCGACGACGCTTTTGCCAAGTTGCCCAAAGGCACCGTCGAAACTCTTCTCAAACCTGAAAACAAGCAAAAACTCGTTGATATCCTCACCTATCATGTCGTACCAGGCAAGGTTAAGGCGAAGAAAGCCGCCAAGCTCGATTCCGCCAAAACCGTCAATGGTTCGGAAATTACGATCAAGCCTTCCGGCAAAACCCTGATGATCAACAAATCCAAGGTGGTCAAGGCCGACATCAAGACTTCCAACGGAATCATTCACGTGATTGACGCAGTATTGCTCCCCGCACCCAAGAAGGTTGCCGGAAATACCAACCACATCATTAAACAAGCCATTCACAAAGGTGTGCCCATGTTCAACTCCGGTCATCACGCTCAAGCAGCAGTATTGTATATGAAAGCAGGAAAAGATGTTCTCGGCCAATGTTCTTCTTCAGCTTGCCCGGTAGCCTCCAAGACCATCAGGACCGCCCTCCACAAGGCTGCAGCCGAACATTGCCCAACTTCCCAAGCATGGATCATGAGAAGGGCTTTTGATCACGTTCTCGCCTCCACAAACTAATTTAAATTAATCCAAATGGTAACGCGGACTTCCGCTAGTAGGGAGTCCGCGTTTATTTTTTGCCACAAATACATCATATTTTTTCACCTCCTCTCCATGAAAACCTTTACAAGATTCTCCGTAACTCTCGTCGCCTCCCTTTCGATATTTTCTTCCATCCTACAATCCGCGAATCCTGCCGAAGCCAAAACCATTGGCCGAACGATTCGGGAAATGCCGGAGTTATCAAGCTTTCTCCAATTACTAGAAAAAACGGGTGTTGGATCCACCTTATCCGAAAGCACCAGCACCAGTTACACAGTGTTCGCTCCCACCGATGCAGCATTCAAGAAGTTGCCCGAGGGAACTGTGCAGACACTGCTTGACCCTCGTAATGACGACCGCTTGGAGGAAGTTTTTGGGTTTCACGTCAAAGAGACTTCGGAAGCTCCCGTTTTCATAGAAAAATATTCTTTGCTTCGGATGACTACCCGTCAATTTCTCACTGTAAATTACAAGAAGGAAAAGATTGGTGATGCCAGATTTTCAGGCGAAGTAATCCCCTGCTCTAATGGGGTCATCTACCTAATCGACACAGTGCTCACTCCTACGACGGATGACTTATTTCAGCGTCTTCAAAAGGATGGAAGGTTTACGATATTCACCAAGGCGATCACAGCTAGTCGTCAGGGCAAACTCTTTCAAAACATGCATGGTTTGTATACGACCTTTGCTCCGACGGACGATGCATTTAAAAAACTTCCACCTCAAGTCCTCGAATCACTTTTCCTCCCTGAAAACGACGAGCGTCTAGAAGACATTATCAAGCACCACATCACCGAAAGCGTATATGCATACGGCAAATCATCGGGTGGGCGCCGTAGTCTGGGTGTATCCGACGTGACACCATTCAGCGCCTTTGGACAACAGTTGAATTACAAGCTCCAAGGCAAACATGCCACCATAGACGGTGCGAAAATCACAGAAACGGACATACCCTGTGCGAACGGCATCATTCACGTGATTGATTCCGTCATATTGCCAGCTGAAAGCAGCCTGCTTGAAATGCTAAAAAAGGAAAAGAGATTCAGCACTTTGGTCCGCTTGCTGAAAGAGACAGGCTTAGATCTTCCTTTGGCATCATCCAAATCTCTGTACACGATATTTGCCCCCGTCAATGAAGCGTGGGAGAAAGAACCTTACAAAGCCTTAGTCCAAAACCACGGTAAATCGGGTGCCGAAGCACTTTATGGAGTCCTTGCCCGGCATGTGATTGTCGGCAAACACGTAAGCCAAAACCCAAAGCCGTACAACAAGCTTAGGGCAATACATGGAGCTCCGATTTATCTCACACAAGTAGATGGCCAATTTTCTAGAATCAGTGGCATAAGAATATTGGAATCAGATTCGGAAGCATTCAACGGGCTCATCAACGCAATCGGTTCCGTAATCCCTGACCCTATGGAATTGCCTGAAAAGGATATCTCCACGGTAGATGCCATTCTTTTCGTTCAAAATACCTTGGAAGAGAGTTCACAGATTTACAACAAAGGTGAATATGAAGCGAGCTGGCGTAATTATATCCTACGCGGAAATGAGTTTCTTACCAAGTATTCCAGATTCGTCAGTTCTTCTCAGAGCAACAAGTTAAGAAACGTGATCTTCGACGATCAACCGGTAGCACAGCTTGCGTCAGAAGCGTGGAAATCACGTAACGTCTTTCGTGATCTGCTAAGAGAACTCGAGCAACGAGAGGACCGGATCGTGGATTCCTACATCATGCAGGTTCCGGAACGTGCACGCTTCGGCCGTTGATCAATGGAAAACAACCGATCTATTTTCATTGATGACATCTTCATCAATGTTAGTCTGTCGGCTAGTTTCTTAGCATGCATTTGCGCAACTTCATCCTCTTTTCCAATATCGATTCCTTTCACTTCGCGCTCGGAATCGTTGCTTCCGAGGGCTCACAATCAAACGCGGACGAATCCTTGCTCCCTCTCGTCGCAAAAGGGGACGGACAAGCGATGAAGAGGTGCATTAACGTGTATGGACCACTCGTTTGGAGCATAGTTTGCCGTCGCATAAACGAACGTAATGACGCGGAGGAGACATGTCAGGAAATCTTCACCGAAGTCTGGCAAAAAGCCGGCACATACAATCCGGAAGTCGCCCGCGAGTCTACCTTCATTGGCATGATTGCCCGTCGCCGATCAATTGACTGGCAACGCAAGCAAAGCAGGCTTCCCATGCTTACTGATTTGGAAAGTGCCCCTGAAGCATCCTCCGCTATTCCAATAGCCGGAACTGGTTTGGATAGAGAACTTCTGTGGAAAGCTCTCGAACAACTACCCGAAAAAACTCGGGAACTTTTTTCCCTTCATTTCGTTAAAGGAATGACACACGAGGAAATAGTTAAAGAAACCGGGTTGGCTCTCGGCACTGTGAAAACTCGCTTGAGGAGGGGGTTGATTGATGCACGGAAATTACTCAAGGATTTCACCCAACAGAAAAATCCGAAGCTATGAGTACCGCAGAAACCTACGATCGCTTCGAAGAACTTGACGCAGGTCGCGCACTTGGGGATTTGTCCTTGGAAGAAGTCAAGGAATGGAAAAAGCTTGTGAAGGACCAACAGTCCGAAAAATCAAGTGATTTTGATTGGATCAGCGTGGAACTTGAGATTGAAAACTCTGAAACCTGCCCGTTGCCCTCTTCACTAGTGACTCGTCTCAAATCCACGATACCAGCTTTTACAAAAATTGAAGCAAGGGACTCATCACCTACCAAAATTGTTTCCATTTTACCCTGGCTGGGTTGGGCGGCGGCGGCATGCCTGCTTTTCTTCTTCAACCTTCCCGATGTTGACACACTGGTACAGGCTCCCGAATTGACTGCCGCTCAAAAACTTGAAGAACTGGTTAGGGTTGCTCCCGAAACTCAACGTCTGGCTTTCTCCCCTGCCAGCGACACATATGAGGATATTAGCGGCGAAGTCATCTGGAACGATGATCGTCAGGAAGGCTACATGTCCCTCGTCAACCTGCCGATAAACGACCCGACCAAAAACCAATATCAGCTCTGGATCGTGGACCCCGAACGAGACGAACTTCCAGTCGACGGTGGCGTCTTCGACATCCCGACCGGGAGCGAAACAGCGGTTATTCCGATCCGCAACACCTTACAAGTCTCCCAGCCAACCGTATTCGTCATCACTCTCGAGCAACCAGGTGGTGTCGTTAAGTCGAAGCAGGAGATCGTAGTCGCCTTGGCCAAATCCTGATTTTGCCGACCGTCCTTGATTCGGGAATGTCCCTTCGCTGGTCGAATCGAATCGACCAGCAAGGCAATGTATCTAGAATATGTCTCCATGACTCCATTAGTGAGAATCCTTATTCCCATCGCTTTGCTATGGAACGGGCATTTGCATTCTACGGCCAAATCGCAACCAGCCAAAGATCTGGTGACTCCCAAGATGACACAGGAGGCTCCCGCCCCGGGCAGGCGGATCAGGCAAGTCGCCCCCGAGTACGAAGGAACTCAGGTATATCATTCCCTCTACCTGCCGACTGATTGGCAAAAGGGAAAAACTTATCCCGTATTGGTTGAGTACACCGGCAACAAGTTCCCCGCTTGCGGATCGACCGGAGAGGTCAAGGGAGCGAATTTAGGCTACGGCCTGAGTGGAGGCAAAGGGTTCATTTGGGTCTCCATGCCCTATATTCAAAAAGGCAAGAAGGAGAATACCGTAAAGTGGTGGGGCGACCGCCAAGCCACCATCGATTATTGCAAATTGAACCTCCCACGAATCTGCAAGAAATTCGGGGGGGACCCCGACAACCTCTTTATCTGCGGATTCTCCCGCGGGGCCATAGCCTGTGGATACATTGGCTTGGCGGACAATGAAATTGCCGCCTTTTGGAAAGGAATGATTGCCCACGACCATTTCGACGGGCACAGGAAATGGGGTTATCCCAAAAGTGACCGCGCATCGGCTCTCAAGCGCCTCGCCCGCCTCAAGGGACGCCCTACCCTGGTATGTGGGAGCGCCAACGACTACCTCAAGGAACACCTCCAGCTCGGAGCCTTCACCTTTCTGCCCGTACCCGTGGGAAGGATTTTCGATATTCCCGACGGTCCGGTCATTCACACCCACACCGACCTCTGGGCCCATAGGAACAGTTCCACCCGACAAACGGCCCGGGCCTGGCTACAAAAACAAATTTCAGTGGAAAACCATCGTTAGGTCTTCCATTATTAATTCCGCATCTGGAAATTCATCGGCATTCGGCCCTTACTATACTTGCCGGAACAATCCAGCTACCAAGGCTGTCAACGCATGGCAGAAGAGCCCAGCCCGGCCCACTCCAGTTGTACCATCTTGAGTTGATTTCCGAACCTCGTCTTACGCTAGATTTTCACTTCAAAATGAGGATCAAAAAACGGCCAGCAAACCATTGGGTTAAAGAAAAATATTACAAGTCTCTACAAAATTATCTTGGTTTAGGCAGTATATAATATAATTCTTATATTAGAATTTACCAACATGTTAGATTTCGGGAATTTCAAAGCAAGAGATTGTGAGAATGGGGTTGGGCGACGGTCTTTCCTGAAAACGGCATCTGCCCTGCCCTTTGCATTTGGAGCGGGTTATGGAGGGATCGATTTGGAAGCTGCGCGCAAGCTAGGGGATCGCGCAAAGGCAAAATCCGTCATCCTTCTTTGGTTGTGGGGTGGTCCCAGTCACATAGATACCTTTGACCCGAAGCCGGAGGCCCCGATGGAATATCGAGGTCCATTCGGCGTCATCCCGACGAAGACAGATGGGCTTCAAGTGACTGAACTGCTTCCTCAACTGGCCAAGCGAAGCCATCTTTATTCAGTGATTAGATCGATGCAGACCACCAACGGGGGCCATCCCGGCGCGGGTACCGTAGGTCTAACAGGTTTCGAGGAGAACCCGACCGTACATCCTAATTTCGGATCGATCATGTCCAAGCATCGTGGCAGGTCGGGAGCCTTGCCACCTTTCTTCTACTTGGGTCAAGGCATTCCTCGGGATTTGCCTAGGAGAATTGAAGGCTACGGTGGAGGTACGCTAGGCAAGGCATACGATCCTTTCCTCGTAAGTTGCTCTGAGAATGGAAAGGTGGGCATACCAACCCTGGACTTATTGCCTGGAATGACTCCCAACCGAATTCATAATCGTCGCGGCTTGATGGCTCAACTTGATGACACAAGTCGTAAACTGGATGGCGACGGCGTGGATGGATGGAACCAAGCTCATCATGCTGCATACGGTTTGTTAACAGATCCCAAGGCCCGAGATTCCTTTGACCTTACAACTGAATCTCAATCCACACGTGATGCCTACGGTCAAACCTCATTCGGGCAAAGTTGCCTTCTCGCCCGTCGTCTTGTGGAAACCGGTGTACCATACGTACAAGTAAACTGGAGCGAGTACGTGGAGACTTTTACCCCCAACGGCGACTTTGGATGGGATACTCACATTTACAATTTCGAGCTTTTGCAAGATCGGCATTGTCCGATCTTTGACCGTGCCTTTTCCGCCCTTTTGGATGACATGAATAGCCGAGGACTCCTTGAGGATACACTGGTCATTGCGACCGGGGAATTTGGGCGCACCCCTAAGATCAGTAATCGGGCAGCCCGAGAACACCACAAGGATTGCTACTTTTCAGTCTGGGCAGGAGCAGGGATTCAGCCGGGTCGGGCCATTGGAGAGAGTGACAAACGGGGCGAACGTCCCGTGACCGACCCCATAACCCCACTCATGATGGGTACGACTATTGCCGAGCTAAGTGGTATTGGGGCAAGGGAAAGGGCGGAGATGAAGGTATTGGACGGCGGGAAAGTCATTAATGAACTTTTATAGTTTCACCGGGGGCTGTTTTTTTCTCCTTGGCTTGATAACTGCTGGATTTTCATCAGCCAAGACTCCGCTCACGACCGATGGCTCTAACAAGCGTGACCCCGTCTTCATTGCTGGCGGCGCCACCTTGGTTTACGGTGTTGATGAGAACAGAGATCTCATTCGGCTCAGACAACTGGATCTCGATACTCTCGAGTCCAAGCCCTATTACGAAAGTGCTAATCGCCACCATGTGGAGGTGGCTTTTTCCAGGGACGGTCGCTACATTTCCTATACCGAATGCACAGGCAACCTGACGGCTCAATTCGTCATCAAGGATCTGCAGGAGAAGAAGGACTTTTTCGTTAAGCACAGTGGTCGCGGAGGAACGCGGAGTCCCGCCTTTGCGCCGGATAATTCCGTTGTCGTCTACGCGTTTGCGGAAAAGGGCCCCCAGCAATTATGGTCAGTCGACATGGAGGCCAAGAACAAGAAGCAGTTAACCCAGTGTGAAGGCATCTCCAATTGGCCTTCATTCACCCCGGACGGGAAGACCATCGTTTTCTCCAACACTCGTGAAAACAACTACGAGATCTACTCCATGGATGCCAATGGATCCAACGAGAAAAGGCTGACTGAAAACACGATCATGGATATCCGTCCCGTTGCATCACCTAATGGCAAGCAGATTGCCTTTACCAGCTTGAGAAATGGTTTTTACAATGTGTACGTGATGAACCTCGACGGAGCCAACGTAAGGCAGGTAACGGATAGCGAGGAGCGTGATGACTACCCGACATGGCATCCGGATGGCAGGCGATTGGCCATTGTATCCGAACGCAAGGGAAAGTTTGATCTCTACATGGTGGACGTTCCCACTTCCGGTAAGGTCACGACGAAACGTTAACTGTCGATTAATCGATGCGTGCTTTCCTTTACTCGAAAGGGCAAAACCTGCGAGTTCACTTCGGGTTGTTCATGTTGCTGCTCCTCCTCCCTTTGGTAGAGGCTCAGCAAATCTCATCCGTTTCACCAAGGACGGCAACAGTCGGCGAGCCATTTGAACTTGAGTTTTCCGGTAAGAACCTCGGTCTTTCAGGTGATGGTAATCTTTTGATACTTGCTTCCTTTGCCTGTCATCAGGAAATCATCAGCGAGGAACCCAAACCACCCGCAGATGGCAAGGTACCAAAGGTCAGAAACAAGGTTCGGCTAAAGGTGTCGTTGAAGAAAGATGCGCCAGTGGGCGTAGGTTGGCTTCGCTTGGCGACCTCAATGGGCATAACACCTCCGATTCTTTTTCTTGTGGACGACCTGCCGACTCGCAAAGTGGACCCAAAGACTCGTCGCGAAGACGCGACTCTCATAGATCCACCACTTGCCATTGAGTCAAGGACCCCGAATCTTGACGTTCACTATTACAAGTTGGAAGGTAAGTCCGGTCAACGAATTGCCATTGAAGTGTTAGGCAGTCGCCTCGGGGAGGACGTAGACGCTGTTCTTAAATTGCTGGATGCAGGTGGACGAATTCTCGCTGCCTCCGATGATGAACCGGGATCCGGAAAGGACCCTCGATTGTCCCATGTTTTCAAAAAGGATGAGACCGCCTACGTTCAGGTTCGGGAAGTCCGCTACCAGGGTGGCAAGTTCTATCGATTACGGGTTGGTAATTTTCCATTGCCAATGGCTGCCTTTCCCATGCTTGTCCAAGCAGGGATGAAGACATCCTTTGCATCCATAGGCCCTCCGGGAGAGACATCACTGTCCCGGTCCACTCGAATATCCGGTCTTTACGGCACGCCATCGCGGTACAGTATTGGCTTTAGGGGCTCTGAACATGATGCATCCGGCTTTGTTCCACTGCGACTGGTGGAAGAACCTCAATTCATCGAGAAGGAACCTAATAATCAATTGTCCGAAGCCCAATTAATCGAATCCTCCGCCACCCTGACCGGTCGTTTACAAATACCCAATGACGTTGATATCTATGCCTTCGACTTAAAGAAAGGCCAGCATCTTCATTTTCGTCCTTTCTGTCGTAGTTTAGGATCACCTGCTTTTCTTTTGCTTTCCCTTCAGGATGAAAAAGGGCGAGTTCTGGCTTCAGCAGGGAATGGCAACTCAGCTGAAGAACCTCTTCACCACCTAGCGTCTGCAGATGGGCGCCTCCTGCTCCTAGTCAGTGAGTTGGCGGGACGTGGAACTCCAGCTTTTCAGTATTCCATTTCCGCACATATTCAAGCCGCACCTCTCAGCTTTCATTGGGATGCGGGAAAGGCTTCCCATTTGACAGTCTCAGGCCAACCCGGTTCGACGGTCACACTAAAACTAAAGAGCATGCGCAAAAACTTTGGTGAAACCATTGAGTTAATCCCATTTGGTAAGCGTGGGGATTATGAGGTTTTCGGTTCTTCCTCCATTGGCAAGGAAAAGGGTAATTTTGACTTTGAAATCCATGTACCCGAAGCCATGAAGGCAGGCGAATGGGATTTACTTCGTCTTCGGGCCTCTTTCACCAAAGAGGGAGATAGCCCAAAGGAGTGGACCGACGTTCTCGACTTTAAGACAGCCTTTCAGAATGTTCTACCACACATTCCATTCCCACCCGAGGAATTGCTAAATCGTATCCCAATGTTTGTTATGCAAAGAAAAATCGAGGTGTCCCTGGACCCTATTAGTGGAGAACCCGGTGAAATGGTAGAAATCAAGGTTTCACTGGAAAAGAAGGACGGAACTTTTCGCTTCATAAAGCCGAAGACTTCTTGGCATGGGTTTCCAAAAGAATGGAAGATTCCGGCAAAGGCTCAGGATTTCGATGAAAAAAAAGGTTTTTCCATATTGAAATTAAGCATTCCCGAAAAGGCAATTCCAGGTGATGAGATTGAGGTTTTTGCCTCTGTTCGCGGAGAACTCGAAAATGCACGCTACATGCGCGTTTTTTCCAATAGGATTTCAATCGGAGTTACGGGTAAGGAAGATACTCTTGAGGAAACCAAATAATCGAAGAAAAGATTTATATGAAAATTATTTATCCAGTCTTTTTTCTCCTTTTTCTAGGGCTTACCTGCGCAGGCAAGCCGAAGATTTCATTTAACCACGAAGTGCTTCCGATTTTATCAAAGCAAGGTTGCAGTCAGGGCAGTTGCCATGGCGCGCCTCATGGCAAAGGTCACTTTCGGCTGTCTCTTCGGGCTTTTGATCCATCTCTTGATTCCCATACCATCTTTCGCGAGGAATTGGGCAGGAGGATCAATCCAATTGAACCAAGCAAAAGTCTTCTCCTCTTGAAACCCACAATGGCCATTGCCCATGAGGGGGGGCAACGCCTTAAAGTCGATAGTTTCGAATACAACCTTATTCGTGATTGGATTCGCGAAGGTTGTCCGACTCCGGAGGAGGAAGCCAAATGTGTCAAACTGGAGATCCAACCCGGAGGATCAAAGCTGTTGAAGTGGCCTGAATTTAATCTCCAACTCTCTGCCAGGGCTACTTTTTCAGATGGCTCTTCGCGGGACGTGACACGTCTTGCTGTTTTTACGACTTCAGATGAAAATGTCGCAGTGGTAACTCCCGCAGGAAAGGTCACGGGACAGAATCGCGGGCAGGTTGCAATCCTCGTGCGATATCTGGAGCAAGTGCAAAGTATTCGCATAACCTTTTCCCGAAAACCCGAGGGCTTTACTTGGAAGGCACCATCTCCGGTCAATTACATAGACGAGAAGGTCCTCGCCAAGCTTCGTATCCTGCATTATCCGCCCTCACCCTTGATATCCGACTCCACCTTTCTCCGCCGAATCCACCTCGATCTTACGGGACTACTTCCCAAAGCGGCGGTGGTTCGAACCTTTCTCTCGGATAAAACTACCGACAAGCGATCGGAACTGATTGATAGTTTGCTGGATTCTCCAGATTATGCCAAATATTGGGCACGCAAATGGGGGGACCTTCTTCGTCTTTCGAGGAAACAGGTTGGTGAGGGTGCCGTATATAAATTTGCCGATTGGCTGGAACGATCAATTGCCACCAATCAGTCGTACGACGATTTCGCCCGTGATTTACTGACCGCAAAAGGAAGTTCTTTGTTGAACCCCGAGGCTAATTTCATCCGCACGACAATTAATGCCGAAGATGCAATGGAGTCGACTTCACAGCTTTTTCTAGGTTCCCGAATCCAGTGCGCGAAATGCCATAATCATCCCTTCGAGCGATGGACGCAGGACAACTATTATGGCCTCACTGCTTTTTTTGCCCAAACAAAGACCAAAAAACTTGGTAAAAGTGAAGAAACCTTTGTATGGGATGCCAAGGAAGGTGAGGTTCGGCATCCCGTCACAGGTAAGCACTTGCCTCCCTGGGTGCCCGATACGGGTGCCTTTGAGTTGCCTCCAGACAAGGATCGTCGGCAGGTTTTCGCTGAATGGTTGACCAAGCCGAGTAATCCGTTTTTTGCAAAAGTAGAGGTTAATCGTATCTGGGCATCTCTAATGGGAATAGGCATCGTCGAGCCCTTTGATGATTTTCGTGACACGAATCCTCCCTCGAACCAGCCTCTCTTGGAGGCGCTTGCGAAAGATTTCGTTCAAAGCGGATTCAATCGGCGCGATCTCATCAGAAAAATAGTCAACAGCAACGCATACCAAACCTCCGCAGAGTCCAACGAGTTCAACCGGGACGACACCCGTTTTTTCTCCTTTCGCCAACCCCGCCGCCTCGAGGCAGAGCAGCTTGTGGATGCCTTGGGACAAGTAACTGGCAAGCCAATGAAATTTCCCGGGGTTCCCAATAAGGTCAAGGCCGTTCACCTGCCGGCGCCTGATCTTGCCCAAAAGAATCGCTCCATGATCGGCGACATCGAGTTCCTTAAGGTTTTTGGTCAACCAGAACGACAAACGGTCTGCTCTTGCGAGCGGGCTGGCGATGCCGGTCTTGGCCAGGCATTGCAGCTCTTCAACGGCAAACTTTTTAATAGTATGCTGACGGCTGGCGACTCACTCTTTAGAAAGTCTCTTTCAGCCAAGAAACCTTTATCTGAAATCGTAGAAAATCTGCATCTGTCTTCACTTTCCCGGTTTCCCAATGAAAAGGAGAAAGCCATAGCCTTGGCCTATTTGGAAAAGGCAACGGACAAGGGCAAGGCATTGGAGGACCTTTGCTGGGCTATTCTCAATCGCAATGAATTTCTCTTTAATCATTGAATCCAGACAATGAGGCGATTTTTCACATTCCTCTCAGCCTGTATTCTTAGTCATCAATTTCATGGGGATCCGGTAAGTTTCAGCAAAGACTTGGCCCCCATACTACTCACTAAATGCCAGTCATGCCATGGGCCCAAGAAGGCCAAAGGGAAATACAGAGTAGACACTTTTTTGCGGGCCATGGACAAGGGGGCGAGTGACCAACCCGGATTCACTCCGAGAAACCTTGATGAAAGCGAGGTTTATTACCGTTTGACCACAGATGACAAAGATGAGCGAATGCCATCGGAGGGGGACCCGCTTTCCAGTAAGCAAATTGCCTTGTTCAAGCGTTGGATTGAGGAAGGTTCGACTTTCGATGGTGAACAAGGTGCCTCTCTTGCATCCATAATCCCTCCCCCTGTCCATCCAAGATCGCCCGAGAAATATTCCTTAAGAATCCCCATTCAGGCTTTGGCCTATGGTGCGGATGGCAATGAGCTTTTTGTGGGAGGTTATCACGAGATCACCGTCTGGAACCCCAAGGACGGAAAACTGCTTCGCCGCATTGGCAATATCGGACAGCGATCCTATGCGATTGATTTGTCTCCCAATGGTCGTTTGTTAGCCGTTGCCTGTGGCGCGCCAGGGCTTTACGGGGAGGTTCGGCTTCTGGATGCATCCAATGGTAAACTCATCGATGTTCTTGCACGCACTCCGGACGTTGCCTTGGATGCCCGTTTCGCACCCGATGGAACCAAGTTGGCCACGGCATCGACAGATGGACGGATTCGTGTTTTTGAACAGCGCGAACAAGAATGGGGAATCCTTAAAACTTTTGTAAACCATTCTGACTGGGTTAATGCAGTGACCTGGAGTTCGGACGGCAAAAGACTTGCGTCAGCTAGTCGTGACAAGACGGCCAAAGTCTTTGATCTCGAAAGTGGCAAGAGAGTAGTTACTTTCTCCGGACATTCGGGGTCGGTAAACGGAGTTGCCTTTCATCCGGATGGGAAACAAGTCTACTCAACAAGTGATGACAAACTTCTGGCGCTTTGGAAGATAGAGGATGGAAAAAAAAGCAGGGACGTGCATCGATTTGGCGCGGGGGTTCATAAGATTCTTTCCAGCGGAGAGTCACTATTCATTAGCTCCAACGACAAGATTGCATACGAATACTCACTTCAGGAAGGAAGGCAGCGAAACCAATTTACCGGTCATGGGGATTGGGCCCTGTCGATTACCTTTGATTCTTTGAATAAACTTGTGGCTTCCTCTGGTTTCGATGGAAGAATTCACATCTGGAACCATGCCGACGCCAAGGCCATTCATTCCTTTTTTGCACTCCCGGGATACGAGTTGGTGGAGCCCACAGAGATATCTCTGGAATAAAATTGAGGAAGGAACTAAAACTACCGGAAAAACACACCTAACATCTGATTTCGGGGCACCGGGACAGCCCAACAAAGGAAATGGGCCGGTCCAGGTTGCATAAACAAATATCATCTGAAAAATGAACAAACACAACCTGCTTACTATTCTGATCTTCTCGCTGCTCTCGGAAACCTCGACCGGACCGAACCTTTTTGCCGAGCCCGCCAAGTTGAAGATTTTCATCCTTGCCGGCCAGTCCAATATGGACGGACAGGCACATGTCCGGACGATTGACTTTCTGGGAGAGGATTTGGTCCCGACCCGGGCGAACTTGTTGAAAACCTTCAAGCCGGACGGAAAAGAACTGATGACCCGCGAAGACGTATGGGTATCCAATGCAGGCGTGCACGACAAACTGCAACCCGGTTTCGGTGGTCGCAGGAACTATGACAAGCTTGGAAACAACATCGGGCCGGAATATGCCTTCGGACATTACGTTGGCGAGGCCTTTGAGGAACAGGTTCTCTTAATCAAATATGCACCCGGAGGACAGAGCCTTTACGTGAACTTCCGTCCGCCGAGCGCCGGTAAAACGGGAGTCGAGAAACTGGATGAAAAGATTTTGACAAAGGAAGTGGCCGACAAATGGAATGAGGGCCGGGTCGAACCGGTGGTCGGCCTGCAATACCGCAACATGATCCGGTACGTCCGCAAGACACTTGAGAACCTAAAGGAGCATTACCCGAACTATGACGAGCAGGCAGGATACGAAATCGCCGGATTCGTATGGTTCCAAGGATTTAACGACATGTTCGACGTCACCGGGCGCAAGCAGTACGGAGCCAACCTGGTCCACCTGATCAAGGACTTCAGATCCGAGTTCAAGGATCCGGACATGAAAGTCGTCGTCGGGGTCATGGGAGTGAACGGTCCACACAACGAGCATAATCCCAAGCAAAAGGACGTCCGCGAAGGTCAGCGCTTCATCAACGGCGTGCCCGAGTTCAAAGGGAATGCCAAGGCCATTGAAACCGCTCCCCTATTGGACACTCGGGTCGTGGCTCTCACTGCGGGTGGTTGGTTGCCCGAATACAATCGGGATTTCAAGAAGGATCCGGTAACCGAAGAAGAAAGGGCGATGTTGGCTCGGGCTATGTCAAACAAGGGTTTTCACTACAGTGGCGAAGGCCGATTCTTCATTCTGGTCGGCAAGGCCTTTGCCGAAACCATGCTTGAGCTATTGGCGGGCGGCGAATAAGTCGGAGCGAATGCTCCGAACAACCCGAAAGCGGGTTGCCAAAAGAGTTCAATGTGGAAATAATTCCGAGTCCATGAGAAAAAGAAAAACCATGCCTTTCCTCCAAACGTCCCTCTCCCTTTTCGTGGTAGTAGCCATGTCGAGTGGCCCCGAACTTTTCGCCCAAGCCTCCAACCTGAGAGTCAACAACGAGAAGCCCGAGAAAGGTGGACAGTCCAAGCGTATCCACCCGCACGGTCTCAAGCTTATCCTCGAGGGAAAAAAGAAGGAGGCCATTGCCTATTTGAACAAGTACAAGGAGGACAAGGTCAACCCCGAGCAAACTCAAATGCTCATTGACCTGGCCCTCGGCAAGCCAAACGCATGGAAGTTCGATGCCAAGACATGGCCCTGGAAACGTACCCTGCCCAACACTGCCCTGAAAAAGGACGCTCCGTCGGACAAGTTCACCATCGCCTTCGGCGGAGGAGCCGGCTATGTCCCTCCGCACGAGCGGATGTGGGACACCATCGGAGCGATCGACCCGCGGGCTCTACTCCTCCTTGGCGACAACGTCTACATCGACGACCCAAAGACTCCGGAGATGCAGCTCTTCCATTACTACCGGCGCCAGAGCCAACCCGAATGGTCAAAACTGGCCAAGAAGGTTCCCATTTACGCCATTTGGGACGACCACGATTTTACCACCAACGACGGTTGGGGCGGTCCCGCCATCGAGGAGCCGAGTTGGAAGCGAGAGGTGTGGAAAATCTTCAAGGAAAACTGGAACAACCCCTACTACGGGGGTGGAGAAAAACAACCTGGATGCTGGTTCGACTTTTGGATTGGCAAGGTCCACTTCGTCCTGATCGACGGGCGCTACTACCGCGAGTCGCCCAATGGGAAAAACCCTTCCATGCTCGGGTCCGCTCAGATGAAGTGGCTCAAGAAGACCCTCAAAGAGCCCGCAACCTTCACCGTATTCTGCAC